>CAYRPL010000282.1:0-1478 GCA_964426045.1 uncultured Alistipes sp.
TGGGATATCAAGGCCAAGGCCTGCAATGTTCCCGTTTATGAAATGCTGGGCGGCAAGGTCCGCGACAGCATCCGCATGTATGCCAACGTCTGGTTCTCCGGTGCCAAGACTCCCGACGAGTTCGCCGCTGCCGCGGTAGCCGCCAAGGAAAAGGGCGTTACCGCCCTGAAGTGGGACCCCTTCGGCAAGGCCTACATGTACATGGACAATAAGGATCTCAGCTATTCCCTGAGCATCATCGAAGCCGTCCGCGGTGCCGTAGGCAATGACGTGGATCTGCTGATCGAGGGCCACGGCCGCTTCAACATCGCCACCGGCATCAAGATTGCCAACGAGCTGAAGCAGTTCAAGCCTATGTTCTTCGAGGAGCCCACCCCTCCCGATAGCTTCGATGCCATCGCCGAGGTCCGCAGAAAGTCTCCTGTGGCCCTGGCTGCCGGCGAGCGTGTCTACTCCCTGACCCAGTTCCGGGAATTCCTGGACAAGGGCTGCGCCGACTTTGCCCAGCCTGACATGAGCCACTGCGGCGGCATTTCCGCCGTCATGAAGATGGCCGCCATGGCAGAGCCCCATTACGTTTCCATCGCTCCCCACAACCCCAGCGGCCCCGTTGCCAACGCCTGCGCCCTCCACCTGGCAGCCGCCATCCCCGGCTTCCGGATCCTGGAGATCTGCCTGACCGACGTCAGCTGGCGTAAGGAGCTGACCAATGAGCGTGTGGTCTTCGACAAGGGCAACATCCTGATCCCCGAGGGCATCGGCCTGGGCCTGGAGCTGAACGAGGAGAACTGCCTGAAGTACCCCTTCCAGCCCGTCGATCTGCGCCACTACAAGGGCACCCTGACCAACGTCCGTCCCGAAAACCAGTCCGGTACCTACTTTATCGGTATCTAAAAAAACATGTCATTGCGAACCAGCCCGCAGGCTGGTGTGGCAATCTCCCGGATTTTTCGGGAAGTCTGTAGAGTTAGGGGATTGCCACGTCGGGCTTTGCCCTCCTCGCAATGACAGCATAACCCTAAGGAGACCACCATGAAGATCACAGATCTGAAACTGTACCACATCCGTCCCCGGTGGCTGTTTCTGAAGATCGAAACCGATGCAGGTATCTGCGGCTGGGGCGAGCCTGTTGTGGAAGGCCGTGCCAAAACCGTGGAGACCGCAGTAAATGAGCTGCGCCCCATCCTCATCGGCGCCGACCCTCTGAAAATTGAGCATCTGTGGCAGCAAATGTACCGGGGTACCTACTACCGGGGCGGCCCGGTTTTGCTCAGCGCCATTTCCGGCATAGAGCAGGCCCTGTGGGACATTAAAGGAAAGTTCTATAACGCCCCTGTGTATGAACTGCTGGGCGGTGCCTGCCGGAATAAGGTCCGGATGTACGGGCATCTGAAGCCTACGGCCCATTCCGGGGATTTTCCATTTCCCGCCTGGTGGGGGTCACCGGCCGAAGGCTGGAAGCAGGCCTTGGCCGGGTG
>CAYRPL010000283.1:0-1471 GCA_964426045.1 uncultured Alistipes sp.
TCATACCATACGAAGCGGGACCGGCTGCCATGTTATCGGGGTGCAGCGTGCGGCCCGTACCACCACCCGAAGCTACCGAGAAGTAGTTCTTACCGGCCAGCGTGCGCTCCTTCTTATAGGTGCCGGCTACGGGGTGCTGGAAACGCGTGGGGTTGGTCGAGTTACCCGTAATCGATACATCGACATCCTCCTTCCACATCACGGCTACGCCCTCGCGAACGTCATCCGAACCGTAGCAACGCACGTTGGCGCGCAGACCCTTCGAGTAGGGGGTCTCGTTGACGATCTTCAGCTCACCGCTGTAGTAGTCGAACTCGGTCTGTACATAGGTAAAGCCGTTGATGCGCGAGATAATCTTCGCAGCGTCCTTGCCCAGACCATTCAGAATCACGCGCAGGGGCTTCTGGCGTACCTTGTTGGCCATCTCGGCGATCTTGATGGCACCCTCGGCAGCGGCAAACGACTCGTGGCCGGCCAGGAAGGCGAAGCACTCGGTCTCCTCGCGCAGCAGACGGGCAGCCAGGTTACCGTGGCCGATACCTACCTTGCGGTCGTCGGCAACCGAACCGGCGATACAGAAGGCCTGAAGACCCTCACCGATAGCCTCGGCAGCCTCAGCAGCCGACTTTACGCCCTTCTTGATTGCGATGGCGGCACCCACAACATAGGCCCAGGCTGCATTCTCGAAGCAGATGGGCTGGGTCTCCTTACACATCGTGTAGGGGTCGATACCCTTGGCGTCGCAGATAGCCTTGGCATCCTCCACACCGTTAATTCCGTACTGAGCCAATACCGCGTTGATGTGCTCTATGCGGCGGTCATAACTCTCAAACAAATTTGCCATATTTTTCTAACTTTTTCTTTTCTCGTGTTGTAAACTTGTGATTTTAACCAAGTGTGGAATCGCTTACTCCTGGCGGGGGTCAATGTACTTGGCAGCATCCTTGAAGCGGCCATAGCAGCCCTTGGCCTTCTCCAGAGCCTCCTCGGCGGGCGTGCCCTTCTTGACCATCTCCATAAACTTGCCCATGTGTACGAACTCGTAGCCGATTACCTCGTCGTTCTCGTCCAGAGCCATGCGGGTGCAGTAGCCCTCGGCCATCTCCATATAGCGGGGACCCTTGGCCAGCGTACCGAACATCGTACCTACCTGCGAGCGCAGACCCTTGCCCAAGTCCTCGAGCGAGGCACCTACAACAAGACCACCCTCCGAGAAGGCCGACTGCGTGCGACCGTATACAATCTGCAGGAACAGCTCACGCATTGCGGTATTGATGGCGTCGCATACCAGGTCGGTATTCAGCGCCTCGAGCAGGGTCTTGCCCGGCAGAATCTCCGAAGCCATGGCGGCCGAGTGGGTCATACCCGAGCAACCGATGGTCTCAACGAGAGCCTCCTGGATGATGCCCTCCTTCACATTCAGGGTCAGCTTGCAGGCACCCTGCTGAGGTGCGCACCAGCCGATACCGTG
>CAYRPL010000284.1:0-1461 GCA_964426045.1 uncultured Alistipes sp.
ATCAGCACATCCTCAAAAATCAGAGGACGGTCCGTATAGGTCTGCAGTTTTACGATCTGCTTGTCCTTGACCCCATGCCGCTCGGCGCCCTGGGGAGTCAAATGCAGATGCCGCTGGGCGGCGATCACGCCTTCCCGCAGGGAAACGGTGCCCTGCTCCCCGATCAGAATGGCGCCGGGGGAGCCGTCGGTGTCGCCGGACTGGCGAATGGGGGGCGTGATGCCCAGCGTCTTGCCGTCAGTCAGAGAGATTTCCACCTGGGCCGCTTTCCGGGCTGGGCCCAGCACCGCTACATTGTAAAATTTTCCTTTGGGGCCCTGGACCGTTACCCGTTCCTTGGCCAGATATTGTCCCGGCTGGGAAAGGGGACGTTCCGGTGTCAAGTCATGGCCGAAGAGGGTCAGGGCCTGCTCCCGGGTCACATGGACATGCCGCCCGGAGGCTTCCAGTTCAATAAAGATCCGTCCCAGCACCGCTTCCGCCAGGGCGGAAATGTTTGCTTCTTCCATAGAATCACCTTTGTGAAAGTAAATTGTTGTTTACAGTTTGGAAAACGCCTCGCCCCCCGCATTCATGAGGGGGGTGGCCGCATGAGCGGCCGGGGGGAGCATACAAAAAATTCGAACTCCCCCAGTCAAATTTGCCTAAAATCGGCAAATTTGCCAGCCCCCTCTTAAAAAGCGGGGGCCAAGGGTGCGCCCTATCCTTGCTACGCTAAACAACAATTTATCGTAGAAGGAGGAAACGTTATGGTTAAGCACATCGTTGTCTACAAGCTCAAGGAAGGTGTCAATCACGAGGATGCCGTCAAGATCATCGCGTCCGTCCTGGAACCTCTGGTGGGTAAGATCCCCGGCCTGCAGCACATGGAGATCCGTCAGTGCTTCAATGGTATGGATTACGCCCTGTATTCTGAATTTGAAAGCCGCGAGGCCCTGACCGCCTATGCCACCAACCCACTGCACCTGGAAGCCAAGACCCATTTCCATCATTTCATCGACACCCGCGTGGCCGCGGATTACGAAGTATAAAAATGCAGCACCGAACCATGAATCATCCGGTTCGGTGCTGAAGTTTATTTTGCGGACAGATCCACGCTTCTGCGGATCAGGGAATGGGCAGGCACTTGCTTTGCTAGCTGCATGGTAAACTGCATTTGCGGCGTTCTGGGCTCTTCCAGAGGGTTTCCCTCGGCATCCCGGATGTCTTTGGCGGTGATGGGGAAAGGCCGGGTGTCCGGACCCACCACTTCCAGAGCGTCACCCGCGCGGAACTTGTTATTCAGACTGCACAGGGCAACGCCGTTTTCGTCGCAGGACTCCACTTTGGCAACGATCTGCCATTCCCGGATGTATCGTGAATTCTCCACATACTGTCCCGGATGGCCATAGTAGAAGCCAGTGGAATACACACGATGGGACACGTGCTCCACCTCGTCCCGCCAGACTGGGTCAATAGGCC
>CAYRPL010000285.1:0-1460 GCA_964426045.1 uncultured Alistipes sp.
GTTGTTACGGATAATCACACGGCGATACAGGTCGTTCAAATCCGAAGTTGCGAAGCGGCCACCATCCAGCGGAACCAGCGGGCGCAACTCGGGCGGAATGACGGGAATCACCTTCAGCACCATCCACTCGGGGCGGTTCTTGCCATTCGAGGCGCGGAACGACTCGATGACATTCAGCTGCTTCAGGGCCTCGGTCTTACGCTGCTGCGAGGTCTCCTTCGAGGCCTTGTCGCGCAGGGCGTAGGACATCGAGTCGAGGTCAACCTGCTGCAACAGGGTGTAGATAGCCTCGGCACCCATCTGAGCCACAAACTTCTGCGGATCGTCGTCGGGCAGCGACTGGTTGCCCTTCGGCAGCTGCTCCAGCACCTCGAGGTACTCCTTCTCAGCCAGGGTTTGCAGCTTCTCGACGCCGAAGTCGGCGGCAGCACCCGGGTTGATAACCACATAGCGCTCGTAGTAGATGATACCCTCCAGCTTCTTCGAGGGGATACCCAGCAGGTAACCGATCTTCGAGGGGAGCGAGCGGAAGTACCAGATGTGTACGACGGGCACAACGAGCGAGATGTGACCCATACGCTCACGGCGCACCTTCTTCTCGGTAACCTCCACACCGCAGCGGTCGCAGACGATACCCTTATAGCGGATACGCTTATACTTACCACAGTGGCACTCATAGTCCTTCACGGGACCGAAGATACGCTCGCAGAAAAGGCCGTCGCGCTCGGGCTTGTAGGTACGATAGTTAATCGTTTCGGGCTTCAGCACCTCACCACTCGACTGAGCCATAATCTCCTCGGGAGAGGCCAGCGAGATGGTGATGCTGTTGTAGCCGCTGTTTGCCTTATTGTCTTTATTGATTGACATTGTTTGAATTATTTTCTCTTGCGTTATACCACTTGCTTACTCCATCTTAACCGACAGGGCCAGACCGCGCAACTCGTGCAGCAGCACGTTCATTGCCTCGGGTACACCCGGACGGGGCAGGTTATCGCCCTTGACGATAGCCTCGTAGGCCTTGGCACGGCCCGTCACATCGTCGGACTTGATTGTCAGAATCTCCTGCAGGATGTTGGCGGCACCGAAGCCCTCGAGTGCCCAAACCTCCATCTCACCGAAACGCTGACCACCAAACTGGGCCTTACCTCCCAGAGGCTGCTGCGTGATGAGCGAGTAGGGACCAATCGAACGGGCGTGCATCTTATCGTCGATCATGTGACCGAGCTTAAGCATGTAGATCACACCCACCGTAGCCGGCTGGTCGAACATCTCACCCGTACCTCCGTCATAAAGATAGGTACGACCGCTGTGCGGGATACCGGCCTCGGCCGTGTACTCGTTGATCTGGTCGAGCGAAGCACCGTCAAAAATCGGAGTTGCGAACTTCAGACCCAGCTCACGACTAGCCCATCCGAGTACCGTCTCGTAAATCTGACCCAGGTTCATACGCGAAGGCACAC
>CAYRPL010000286.1:0-1454 GCA_964426045.1 uncultured Alistipes sp.
CCTATGATGTACAGTATGGTAACGTGAGAAGACCTAACAATTCGAATACAAGCTGGGATAGAGCAAGATTTGAGACTGTGGCACACAGATGGGTGGATTTATCAGAGCATGATTATGGTGTCAGTCTTCTGAATGATTGCAAGTATGGACATGATATTCACGATAATGTGATGAGAATTTCACTATTGAAAGCAGCAACATATCCAGATCATGCGGCTGATAAGGGTGAACATGATTTTACTTATTCCTTGCTGTCGCACAAAGGCGATTTTGTGGAAGGAAAGACAGTACAGGAAGCATTTGACCTCAATCAACCAATGGAAGTAGCAGAAGGAATTCTTCGTATGCCTACAGAAGCAGGTAAAGGAATAGTGCATCTAGAAGGAGCACATGTGGAGTTGGATGCGCTGAAAAAGTCAGAGGATGGCCAATATCTGGTGCTTCGTTTCCATGAGTATGCAGGTGCAAAGGGAAAGGTATTTGTAGATACCGGATTCCAAGTAAAAGCATATGCGGAAAGTGACCTCATGGAAAGGCCGCAGGAGGAATTTAAACAGGGTGAAATTAGGCTCACAGTAAAACCATATGAGATTAAGACATTGTTAATTAAGGTATAACCATTCAGATGTGACAAGAAGAAAGCGAGGAGAAGTGAGATGGAACAACAGACAAAAAAACAGTTTGTACAAGCTATATTCTGTGCACCTACAGGTAGTTATGCAGACAAGCCATATCCTTCCAGACTGACGGACGAGGTGTTTTTAGCGCTGGCAGAAGCAGGAATCAATCGAATCTTTGCGTTTGGATATGATAGCAGAAAAGAAACAGCAGATTCTACATTTGTTCTTTGCGAAAAATATGGCATATTGTATTATCCAACACCTGTTACCGCAAATGAATACACACGTATTCTTCCAGGGCAAAATGGTGAAAAACCATTTTCAGAATTAACAGAAACAGAATTAATGGAATTGGATCAAAGATTTATCAGAGAGATAGAACCGATGACAAAGAGAGAATCATTTGGCGGTATATTTTTTTCTGATGAAAAAGGGTACTTGGCTTTTGACGGTATTGCTCATGCTAAAAAGGTATTTGATGAGAATTTTGCGAACTATGAATTTCATATGAATTTTTATTCTTATTCAATTAATGATGCTATCTTTTGGGGCGGTATGGGAGGTATTGCTCCAGAAAAACTGCCTTTCCAATTAGAAGGAGACATGGCGATTACATTTGCAAATCGATTTACTTATTACGATAAATTAGTAGAAGGACTGCTTTCTAAGGCACAGTTTGAATTTATATCACAGGATAAATATCCATTTGAGAATTTTTGGCCGACCGTACCTACATCGGTTCATGTAGCACTTTTTGAGTTGAATGCTTATTTTAATCAAAAAAAGAAGAAGTATGGAAGTAAATTTTATAACTATATGCAAGTGGGAGAGTGG
>CAYRPL010000287.1:0-1454 GCA_964426045.1 uncultured Alistipes sp.
CAATTTTTCCCCGATAAAGGCGATCCTCTGCGCATACTGCCACAGCAGCACCAGAAAAGCTCCGTCCTCTCCCAGGGACAGCCGGGAGGAAAAGCCGATTCCGTGTTCCCGCAGCAGTTCTTTGCGGTACAGCTTGTTCCATACAAAGGGCCAGCTTCCGTTTCTTCCAAGACAGTTCCAGATATCCGCTTCCCTTTCTCGCTGCCACAAGCCATTATCCGCAGTCAGCGCCCGCTCCAGAGAGGGCCGCTGGCTGCCGTCCTGGAAGTGGACCTGAGCGGAGCAAACCACCATATCGCATCCGTCAGCCTCAGCCCGGGAGACCATGGTATCCAGCATGGTGCTTTCCACCCAGTCATCGGCATCCACAAAGGTCACATATTTCCCCTTTGCATTGGCAAGCCCTAAATTCCTGGCTGCACTGACGCCCGCATGGGTCTGTCGCAGCAGCCGCACCCGGTCATCCGTTTCCTGAAAGGACAGCACCACGTTTGCGGAATCATCCGCCGAAGCATCATCCACGCACAGAACTTCGATCTCTCTCAGCGTCTGCCCCAGCAGGCTTTCCAGGCACCCGGGCAAAAAGGCGCTGACATTATAGACCGGCACGATCACCGATACGATAGGCTTATCCATAGGCTTACGCATCCTGCTTACCGCTGTATTTCAGCTTCTTATACCCGCCGGACTCCACCAAGCGGCGATAAGTCGCCGGGGACATATGGATGCCGTTCAGGATCCGGAAAATACAGTATTTCTTCTTTATGTCTGCCGCCATGGAGGGGCAGATTTCTTTGAGCTTGGCATAGAAGTCCCGGCACAGCTTGCCGCCCTTCCGCCAGTCCTTGCCGTACAGGGCCGCAACGGACAGGTAGATCAGGCTCACCGCCCGGCTCCGGGCAAAGAGGTAGGCCCTTGCCGCTTCGGACATTCCCGCACGGTTTTCGTAGTAGGACACCATGTCCAGAACCACCCGCTCAATATGGTCGATGCGCTTCACCTGATTCTCAAAAGCCACGCTCTGGAAGGGATTGCCCACCAGATACTGGTACAAATACAGGTCGAATACTGCAATGGAAGCCGCCTCGCAGAAGGGAATGGCACTGTACTCCTGATCCTCATAGAATACATGCTCCGGCAGCTGATGGCCGATGCGCTGGTAGAATTCCGTCTTATAGGTAATGCCATGGAAAGAGCAGCTATCCTCAAACTCCGGCCAATGCCCCATGACCGTCTCAACGGTGACAGGCGTTTCCGGCAAATACCGAACAGGCTTTGCTTCCCGCTCCCGGGTGGTCATGTCCACCCGATGGAAATGGGTCAGCACCGCATCCGCCTCGCACTGCTCCAGTTTTGCAACATACTCCGGCAGATTCTCCGTAATTACCCAGTCATCGGAGTCGATAACCTTTAAGTACTTACCCACCGCCGCAGCGCAGCCCGTATTCAGCGCG
>CAYRPL010000288.1:0-1445 GCA_964426045.1 uncultured Alistipes sp.
ATAAAGAGGTGTGATTGTTCCATATGAATCAACAGTTGCAAGATCATAATCACCAGAGCTATAGGATTCCCAGTTTGTGCTTGCAAGGTTTCCAAAATACTCCCAACTAATTCCTAGTTCGGCAAGCGTATAGGATTGTCCCAATTCGATGTGCTTTTCTGTGGAAGAAGATATGGTTTTCAGTGTTGTGGTATCCCGGAGGAAAATACCCTTGGCTTCTTCCAGTTCCCAGTGGGCGATCGCGGAATCGGACCATGCCTTGGCAGTCACATAGCAATTGGAAACGGTACCGATTGGGGTCATGGTCTTCGCATCCAGGCCGCCCTGCTTGAACGAATAACCGTATTCACTCTCCTGGATCTGCCATTGTCCCAGCGATTCTACGCTGGTGTTTGAAACAGGCGCGTCATCGGTGCCGATATTTCCGGTTGACAGCACATACAGCGCCCTGGAAAGATCTTCAATGGGCCGGATACAATACTTGCCATAGCCGATGTACGCGATTTTCCAGAGCTGAGGAATTCGTTCCGTCTGATCAGTTTCCTGTGCGAATGTACGGGCCAGCGTGTCGCCATCCTGCAGATAAAGCCCCGAAGAAGCATTCTTCAGGTAATACAAGCCATCGGGCACCGTAACATACACGGTGCAGGGAACGGACAGGTCATTGCCGGCGTTATCTGTGAAGCTGGCGGTGATGGTAGCTTTGCCGGCCATTAGGCCTGTGACAACACCGTTTTCATTGACGGAAGCTATGGAGCTATCGCTGGAAGTCCAGGTCACATCCCCGGAAATACCGAGCTTAGCGCTGGCGACCAGGTGTAAGCTGCTGCCTTTAAGAATATCGTTTAAGGAATGATTGAGGCTGGCTTCGGCTTCATAGGTCAGCACCATATAGGGTCGATAGTCGGCGGTGCCGCTTTCACAGGAATAGATGGTGCGGTAGCCGGATTCTGTGACCATTTTCAGCAGGAAACCGGCATCTTCGTCCAGAACGCCGTTTTTCCAGGCTTTCGCCAGACCGGTCAGGTCGAACTCGGTCCAGTTTTTGCCGCCCAGGGCGGCGGTGGCATAAGCGATTCTGAAATAAGCGCCCACATTGTTCCAGGTGATGCTCGATTCGGTCCAGGTGCTGTTTTCCGACAGGGCATACACGCTGACATTGGTGTTGGCCTTGCCGCTGCCGTCCTTAATAAACAGGCTCAGACCGGTGATATCGTCGGTGTCCAGGCTCTGCCACTCGGCGCTGGACAGCAGGGCATCAGGCCGCATGACGGTCCGGGCGGTCTGATAGGTGTCGTCGTAGTAGCCCACCCGGTCGTACACATACGCACCAAAGTTCCTGTTGGGATAGCCCTCATAAATCGCCGCGTCCACACCAATCTCCCCGCACCCCGCCGGGGAAATCCCGGCGGTGTTTGTTTATCCAAAAAAACCTTGCTCCAGCA
>CAYRPL010000289.1:0-1435 GCA_964426045.1 uncultured Alistipes sp.
CTCAAACAAAAAAAGACCTGCCTAACATTTTTTAATTGTTAGACAGGCTCTTTTTCATTGCTCATTACTCATTGCTCATTACTCATTACTCATTACTCATTACTCATTACTCATTGCTCATTACTCATTGCTCATTACTCATTACTCATTGCTCATTACTCATTACTCATTACTCATTGCTAATTACTCATTGCTAATTGCTAATTAGCCTTCTCGTGCTCTACGTCGCAGGCGGCGCAGTTGCCTGTGCAGCCGACATCCTGGCAGTCGGCGGTGCCGTCATCCTCACGGGTCTCCTGCACGGCACAGCGGATGCCCAGCTTCTGCATATTTTTATTTGTCGAGATCTCGCCGTCGATATAGTGCCCCTTAATCATCAGTGTAAGTGACATTCCCACCACAAAAAAGGCCACGGCCCCCACTGCGCAGAGCAGTACAATTAACCAATTTGCCATTCTGTCAACTTTAAATAAACCGTGTAAAATTTTGAAATTCGGCTACAAATATATACATTTGTAGCTAAATTGCAAAATAGCGGCCAAAATGGAAGTGTGCGGAGAGCTGCGGCTCGAAATTTGGCCTGCCACCCAACAAAACAGCTACTACAGCGTATGAAAATCGTAATTGCCGGAGCGGGTGAAATGGGTAGTCACCTGGCGAAGATGCTCAGTGGAAGCGGGCACGAAATAACGGTCATCGACAAGGAACCCAAACTCCTGGAGGATGTGGGCTCCCTGGCCGATGTTATTACCGTCGAGGGGGACTCGACCACCTTTCAGACCCTGCGGCGGGCCTCGATGCGCAAGTGTGACCTCTTTATTGCAGTGAACCACGAGGAGAACGACAACATCCTCTCGGCTACGCTGGCCAAGCAGCTGGGGGCCAAGAAGTCCATTGCCCGCATCGACAACAACGAGTACCTGGAGCCCAACAACAAGGAGATCTTTATCGAGATGGGTATTGACTACCTCTTCTATCCCGAGAAGGTGGCGGCCGGCGAGGTGATCAATCTGCTGGGTCATACCTCGACCACCGAGTATGTGGACTTCTCGAGCGGCCGCCTCTCGTTGGTGGTCTTCCGCCTCGAACCCTCCTCGTCGCTTATCGGGCGTGAGCTCTCGGGCTTCGGTGACGAGACCCAGCTTCCCTACCGCACGGTGGCCATCAGCCGAGGTGGTCAGACCATCATGCCCCGTGCCGAGGTGCGCTTTGTGGAGGGCGATGTGGTCTACGTTATTACGCGCCACGACGCTGTAAAGGAGGTGATGGAGTTCTCGGGTCAGCGCTCCATTGAGATTAAGAATATGATGATTCTGGGCGGCTCGCGCATCGGAGTACAGATTGCCACGGCCCTCCAGGACGACATCAATATAAAGATGGTGGATTACAATGCCGAGAAGGCCTACCGCCTGGCCGAGGTGTTGGAGCGCACCCT
>CAYRPL010000290.1:0-478 GCA_964426045.1 uncultured Alistipes sp.
CGGGGATGGCGTGCGTAATGTCACCACCCGAGAGGGTCGTCACGGCGATAATCGTAATCGAACCGCCGTTGGGCAGCTGTACGGCCTTCTCGTAAATCTTGGCCAAATCCGAATAGAGCGAACCCGGCATCGAGTCCTTCGAAGGAATCTGGTCCATACGGTTCGACACGATGGCCAGGGCATCGGCGTAGAGGGTCATATCGGTCAAAAGCACCAGTACCTTCTCGCCCTTATCCACGGCGAAGTACTCGGCAGCCGTCAGGGCCATATCGGGCACCAGCAGACGCTCCACGGGAGGATTCTCGGTCGTATTTACGAACGATACGATGCGGTCCAGGGCTCCGGCGTTCTCGAATACGGACTTGAAGTAGAGGAAGTCGTCGTTCGTCAGACCCATACCGCCCAAGATAATCTTGTCGGCCTTGGCACGCAGAGCCACATTGGCCATTACGGCGTTGTAGGGCTGGTCGGGGTCGGC
>CAYRPL010000290.1:488-1427 GCA_964426045.1 uncultured Alistipes sp.
TGTTCAGGTCGATACCGGCGATACCCGTGGCAATCAGCTCCGAGGGCTGAATACGACGGAAGGGATTCACCGTGGGGCCGCCAATCTCGCGGGCCTCACCCTCGAGCTGCTCACCACCCTCCAGGGGCTCACCGTAAGCGTTGAAGAAGCGGCCGGCCAGGTTGTCCGAAACCTTGAGCTTGGGAGGCTCGCCGTGGAAGATAACCTCCGAGTTGGTAGCCAGACCCTCGGTGCCGGCGAAGACCTGCAGGGTGACATTCTCACCCATAATCTTCACCACCTGAGCCAGCTTGCCACCTACGGTAGCCAGCTCGTCATTACCTACGCCCGAAGCCTTCAGCGTGACGGTCGCCTTGGTAATGTTGTCGATTTTCGTATAGATTTTCTGAAATGCGCGTGTTGTCATACCTGAATCTTAATTTGCGTTAGTAAGATACTCCTCGATCTGACGCTTGTAGTCGTAGTACTTCTCCGACTTGTACTCGGCGTAGTTCATCTGACGGAAGAGGTTGATCAGACCCTTGAAGAAGCGCGAGCAGGCCTCAAAGTCGGGGAAGGTGAAGTCGCGGCGGCAGACACCCAGCACCATCTCATACATCAGCTTCTGACGCTCGATGGGGCAGTTGGCGTCGATGTCGTCGAAGGCATCCTGCTGCAGAATCACGAAGTCGATGAGCTCCGACTTCCAGAAGCGCTCGTGGTACTCCACGGGTACACCGTCGTCACCCAGAATGTTGATCTGGTCGTTGGCCTCCTTACCGCGCTGCACAATCGTCTTACCGGCATATACCTGCTCCACCCAGCCCTTCTCGATGTGCTCGTCCAAGTAGGCCGAAACCTCGGGATACTCCAGATACTTCGAGTAGGACTCCAGAGGGTCGATGGCGGGGTAGCGCTTCGAGTCGGCACGACCCTGCGAGAGGGCGTAGAAGCAGCGGG
>CAYRPL010000291.1:0-1422 GCA_964426045.1 uncultured Alistipes sp.
GGATGTTCTCCTGGCTGTTGGCAAAGTCGGGGAAGTTGGCGGCAGCATCGACCCAGATATACATCGGGTTGGTCTCGGGGCCTGCGGGTGCGGGCTTCTCGGGAGCTGCGGTGGTTGCCATCTTGATAGCCGTGAGCGAGGACTTGTCACCCTTGCGCACAGCGGCATAGACATTGTACGAGGTCTTGTCGTAGAGGCCCTCGGCACGGTAGGTACCGGCCTGGGTGGCATCGACAGCTACGCCGAGCGAAATTACCTCACCGGCCGAGAGCTGCTTGTCGTCATCTTCGGTCTCGATGCAGTAGAACGAGCACTCCTCGGCATTGGCGGGGGTGATGGTGAACTCGAGCGCATCATAGCTCTCGCTAACGGGGGTGATGGTCACCGCGGGCTGCGGCTCCACATCGGGGCGCGCCGGGTATTCGTAGACCACATTCTTGTCGTCCGAGCAGGCAGCCATAGCCGCTACCAGACCCATTACATACAGCAATTTTTTCATACTCTTCTTGTTTTTTTGTTGTTTGTTTTGTACCCATAGCCCCGATCAAGGGGCTATGGATTTTATCGGCACTACTGGGCGATACAGTCAAACTGGATACAGCCTGCGTAACCATTGCAGAACATAAAGTAGGCATACATAAAGTAGCCGTCGGAGGTGACGTGCAACTTCACATCCTGAAGTGCATTGCCGTTCAAGCCGTCGTTGGCACGACCACCATAGAAGCCGTAGCTGCCACTCGTGTCGTTACCATCGTCGTTGTTCAGGTTGAAGATCGTGATGTCGGGATAGGCCATGATACCGAGCTCACCATTCTGCTCGAGCGAGCCCTTAAAGGTCTCGGGATACTTGGCCTCGAATATCCACATATCACCGGCTACACCCCAGGTAAAGAAGGTCTCCATCGTAGCGGCCACATAGCGTACATCGTTGAACTCAACGGCATCGACAGCCTTCATACCCTCGTTACCGGTCAGCACACCTTGGATGTAGTTCTTGGCGGCATTGGTCGTACCATCTACCCAAGTCAGCTGGTTCATCGAGTAACCGCAGGCCAGGTAGTCCGAATCAAGCTCGGTACCCAGGCGGATGGCATCGCCGTTGGTCCAGGTATTAACACCCGAAATCGACTCGCAGCAGTTGGGCTCCTGGCTCACAAGCTGACCATCCTTAACAACCCAGGTGACGGTCTTGGTGCAACCTTCCGAGGTCCAACCGCAGTAGGCTGCCTGGATGGTGGCATCGCCATACAAATCACCCCATACCGAAACGTGGTCTCCATAGACACCATCGGTCGGGTACTCGATAAAGGGCTCGGGCGTCGAGTTCAAGTCGCGCATACGATATACACGGAATACGGCACCATCGTCGGGTACACGGTTATTGACCATCAGGTGACCCTTGTGGTCCGAGGTCATGTAGTA
>CAYRPL010000292.1:0-1420 GCA_964426045.1 uncultured Alistipes sp.
AGTCTCGACGGCTGTGCTGTCGGCCATGCTGGCGATAGAGCACCGTTGTGTAACCTCGGTGGAGGGTATTATCGACGATGATGTGGACCGTTCGATTCGCAACCTGACACGCATTGGTCGTGATGGTATGAACGAGACGGATAAGCTGATTTTGAATATTATGACCTCGAAGTAACCTTTGTGATTTTTTTGTGATAAGGCCGCATTTGCTGCCTATTGCTTGCGAGCCCCGAATGGAACATACGCTAAGTATGCCCCATCCGGGGCTCACTGCACAATAGTTGCAACTGCAACCTTCTGACAAAAAAATGGGTTCACTTCACGATGGTTGCACCTGCCGAAAAAAGAATCTGAGGAAATTAAGGAGAGCCCTAATTCCTAATTCCTGATTCCTAATTCCTGATTCCTAATTCCTAATTCCTGATTCCTAATTCCTAATTCCTAATTCTTGTCTCGGGTCTTAATGGGAAGTCGCTCCCACACAAAACGGGGAATCAGGCGCCAGAAGAAGACCATCAGGCGGTAGCGCCAATCGATGACGACACTGCGCTCGCGGCGCATCAGGGCACGGAAGATGCGGTGGGCAACCTTCTCGGGGGACATCAGCATCGGGTAGTGCTGGTTATCGTTCAAGAGGTCGGTAGCCACAAATCCCGGGCGGATATCGGTGAAATCGACCTGCACACCCCGCATGCGGGCAAGTTGGGCCAGGGCGTCGATATAGGTATTCTGGTAGCGTTTGGTAGCCGAGTAGGCAGCGGCCGTTCCGAGCCCCTTGGTACCGGCTATCGAGCTCACAACGCCAATCTGACCCTTATAGGCCAGGTCGGCAAAGTAGCGGTAGGCGGCCGTCACCATGCGGGTAAAACCCTCGACATTGGTCTTGACGGTATCGAGCTCCGTTTTATAGTCGATCTTCGGGTTCTGGTATCCGATGCCCGAGACGTGGAGGTAGATATCCAGCCCTCCCAGCTTATCAATCAGGTCATCGAGTTGCTCTCCGGCCCGCTCCGAGGTGATATCAATCACTTCGGGTATCACCTCATTGGGATTCAGGCGCTGCAACTCTTCGAGGCGCTCACGACGACGGCCCACAACGCCCACACGCCAGCCGGCCTGAATAAAGAGGCGGGCGACATGCCACCCGATTCCCGAGGTGGCTCCAACGATGATGATAATTTTCGGATCTTTCATACCTATTTATATATAGAGGGGGCAACCCTTCAGCCCCCTCTTGAATTCAATTAGTCGACTTCGCAACGCACACACTCTATTCCTACCCGTCGCAGCAACTCCAAACCCTCCTCGGAGCGGTAGTCGTCGCTATAGACCACCCGTCGGATACCGGCCTGGATGATGAGCTTTGAGCACTCGATGCAGGGGGCGGCGGTGATGTAGAGGGTCGAGCCGTCGCAGTTGT
>CAYRPL010000293.1:0-1411 GCA_964426045.1 uncultured Alistipes sp.
CGTCAGGGTCCACCATGGGAACAATGGAAATGGTCGCGGCATTCACAATATTCCGGGCCTCCACCCCAAAGAGCTTTCCGCCGCTGCGCACCGCCTCCGCCAGCTCCTCCACAAATTTCAGCAGCAAGGTTGTGGTGATCCACTCGTTTGCGTGATGGGAAGCGGAGTAGATCACCTTCCGCTCCCCCTCCCCGATCTCCATCGCCCACAACGGCCGCCCAGCCGCCGTAGTCCCGATCACCTCTGTCTCAATAAAAGGATACGCCGCCGCCAGCGCCCGCACCGTCTCCTCACAAAGCGCCGAAGTCATCGGCACATCCGTTCGCACAATAGCCAAAAAATCACCTCCCGTTATGCTATGCCCCAACCTCCCAAATGGTGCATTCCGCCGACCAGTCAAGGAAACCGCCATAAAAATATCCCCGCTTAATCTGAAAACACCGTCATCCCCAGCGAAGCATAGACTTCTCTTGACATTTCCTCCCACCAGATGTATGATTAGTATAACTAATCATACCAAAGGAGGACACCCCATGGAATTCCCCAAAGGCAAGCACGCATGGATGGTAAAAATCGGTGAGAAGGGCCAGTTCGTCATCCCCAAGGAGGCCCGGGACCTCTTCGGCTTCCAGCCCGGTGCCACCATTCTTGTCCTGGCGGACGAGGAAAAGGGCATCGCCATCCCCTCCAAGGCCGACAGCGAGAAACTCTTCGCACACATCTTCGAAAATTCCCCTCTGGAGGAACTGTAATATGGCCCGCATCGTCTTTTTCTGCATCCCCGCCCACGGCCACACCAACCCCACCCTTGGGGTCGTCCAGGAGCTGACCGCCAGAGGCCATGAGGTATTGTACTATTCCTATAACATTATGAAAGAGAAGATCGAAGCCGCCGGTGCCAAATTTGTCTCCTGTGATGACTTCGACGCCCGGCAGCGCCTGACCCCCGGGGAAGCCGCCCGCATCGGCTCCGACCTGGCCCTGTCCACCCGGGTGCTGGTAGATACCACCCTTGCCCTGGATGATTCCGTCTGCGCGGAAATGGAGCGCTTAAAGCCCGACTGCATCGTAGCCGACTCCATGGCCGTCTGGGGCAAGGCAGTGGCCCTGAAGCTGGGCATCCCCTTCGTCTCCTCCACCACCACCTTCGCCTTCAATCAGCACTCTGCCAAAATCATGAAGCAGAGCCCGAAGGAGCTTTTTTCCATGCTCCTCTCCATGGGCAAGATCAAAACGCACATCGCCCGTCTCCAGGCCAAGGGCTACCCTGTAAACAGCATCCTGGACATCATCCAAAACGATGACAACACCCACACCATCGTCTACACCTCTCCGGAATTTCAGCCCTGCGCCGAGACCTTCTCTGACAAATATGCCCCTTTGTTTCATATCATCTCGGCGTTTCCGAGAT
>CAYRPL010000294.1:0-1407 GCA_964426045.1 uncultured Alistipes sp.
CTGCATTCTTCCAATGCCAGAGCAACCATTTTCGTTCCGATGCCTTTCCTTCTCTCAGAAGGAAGAACACCGTCGCCAATATGGCCGCCGTTCAGTAAAAGTGCATCATTCAGATAATGTCGGATGTTTACTGCCCCCACAAACATATCCCGGCATTCATCCAGACAGAAAAATGTAGAATCCGGTACCAATCCTTCTGTAGAATCCTTAACTTCCAGATTGGCGCAGTAATATTCAAAATTCCGGTAGTCCAGACGGCGGATCGCATAGGGAATGATCTTCTCTCCTGCTGTATACCACTCATCCATCATCCTGTTCAGATGAACATAGTATTTTTCTTCCAGCTTTACCAAACGCAGATTCATTTTCTTTTCCCCCAAAGCTCTTTTCAATCCCTGCAAAACATGTTATAATCTTCCAAAAAGGAGGGTTTCTATGAATGTTCTTATCGATGCCGACAGCTGCCCTGTGGTGGATATTGCAGTAAGACTTTGTAAAGCACATTCTGTCCCTTGCCTGATTCTCTGCGATACCGCCCACGAATTCCAGAAAGATGGAGCTGTGACACTTGTATATGACAAAGGGAGCGACAGTGTGGACTATGCACTGGTGAATCAGCTCCGACCCGGAGATATCGTTATAACCCAAGACTACGGCCTTGCCTCCATGTGTCTTGCCCGAAACGCAAAAGTCCTGCACCAAAATGGCTGGATGTATACTCCGGACAATATTGATGCCCTTTTGCTGGAGCGGCACAATTCTCAAAAACTTCGTACCGCCGGAAGACGGATGAAGGGGCCCAAAAAGCGCACCCAGTTTCAAAATAATGCTTTTTCATCCGCCTTAGATGCTCTTCTTCAGACCTCCGTCCAGGGATAAACTGCGGGAGGTTCTTTTGTAAATTCCACCCACTTTTTCGCTACCGGATGGGTAAAACCGATTTTGTGAGACCACAGGGCGATCTCGCAGGGATCTTCCCGCGTACAATATTTTCGTTCCCCCACCAGCGGCATTCCCCGGCTGGCAAACTGAACACGAATTTGATGGGTCCTCCCGGTCCGCAGATGAATCTCTACCCGGCACATATCCTCTGTATGATGCAATGCCCGGTAGTCCAGTATTGCCTCCTGTACCCCTTTGGCAGGCTCCTGGACAACCATTGTCATCCGCCGGGCCTTATCCCGGTATAACAGGTCAGTCAGCGTACCTTCTGTTTTTTCCGGCATACCATGAACGACCGCAAGATACTCCTTTTGGAATTCATCTTCCCGTATCTGGCGCGAAAGTTCCGAAGCAGCCTTCGCGTTTCTTGCCAGAACCATGACGCCACTGACCACTCGGTCCAGTCTGTGGACCGTTCTCACATCTTCTTTTTCGCCCCCCAGAGCTGTCCGCACCAGACCCGGC
>CAYRPL010000295.1:0-1402 GCA_964426045.1 uncultured Alistipes sp.
TAATGGCTCTGAGTTTGCTAAACACGAACTCATTGCTAAAAAATTAAATACGAATTGTATCATCAAACCGAATTAAGTTATGCGAGGTGGTAATATGGTGCCAACCTCTTTATTTTATTTATACACAGATTAGATACTTTTATTACCGTTTGGTGCATTCAAGTATATAATTGGGTAATTTTTTTTCGTATCTTTGGGGGTGTTACACCCCTCCAATGTTCAGATGGAAGACCAGCGCCCACATACCGCCTCGTTTACCGGCCACCGCACCTACTGCGGCGAGGCCGACCAGATGCTGCGCCACACGCTACGGGCCCTCTATGCCCGTGGTTACCGCACCTTCCTCTCCGGGATGGCCGTAGGATTCGACCTCGCAGCGGCCGAGGCGGTTGTCGCTCTTCGGGAGGAGCTGCCCGAAATCCGACTGCACGCCGTGGTTCCCTTCGCTGCACATGGTGAGCGTATGAAGCCGCATGACCGCGAGCGTTACGACCGACTCCTGCGTGTAGCCGACCATGTGACGCTGATGGCCGAGGCCTACTACCCTGCCTGCTACCATCGACGCAACGACTTTCTGGTCAGCGAGGCCTCGTATCTGATTGCCTGGTACGACGGCTCAACAACGGGTGGCACCTACTACACCCTGCAGCAGGCCCGTCGTGCCCACCTGCCCATCGAGAATCTGTGGCCCGACCCGCAACTGAAAATCAAACTATAAACCCCAAAAGAGATAGACTATGCTGAAACACATTGTGATGTGGCGCTTCAAAGAGGGCGCCGAGGGCAAGAGCAGCAAGGAGCATGCCCAATGGATGAAAGAACACTTAGAGGCCTTAGTGGGCGTTATTCCGCAGATTCGCAGCTTAGAGTTGGGAATCAACGAATTTCCCTCGCCTGCGGCCTACGATGCCGTGCTGACGGTCTGCTTCGACTCGAAGGCTGACCTGGACATCTACAAGGTACACCCGGCCCACGTTGCCGTAAGCGAGCACTGCGAGCAGGTACGCGAAGAGCGTGTAGTGGTCGATTACTTCGTATAAAGAACTTATCCAAAGTAAAAGAGTCGCCTTCAACGGGCGACTCTTTTGCTTTATGCGGCAACTAAACTACCAGTTAAGAATCTTCTTGAAGTCAAACTCCGAAGGATTCTCCACATACTGCTTGGCAGCCTCGTAATCCTCCTCACCCACGGCGTTGATGATGTTCTCAACCACCGAAGCGAACTTGTCGGAGTTGATATCCACCAAGCGGGGAGGAATCTTGCCCGTGGTGGGATCCTGCAGATCCTTCAGGTAGAGGGGCGATACGTTACCCTCCGAGTCTACATAGACCATGCAGCCGGTCTTGCCCTCCGAGAAGAGCTTGTGAACACCGATACCCAGCTCCGAGCAGTAGGTCAAAT
>CAYRPL010000296.1:0-1399 GCA_964426045.1 uncultured Alistipes sp.
GAGGTTGGACAGAAGCATACCGAAGGCGATGGTCATCATCAGCATCGGCTCATACTCCTTCTTAATGGCCAGGTAGAGCAGGAAGAAGGCGATGAGAATCATCACCAAGTTTCCCCAACCCATCTCCGAGAAGAAGGCCGTGAAGCCCATCGATCCCAAGAAGGTCTTGATGCTCTCCCAAGCAAAGTTGGTTTGCAGAAGATGGAACATAACTACTCGATTGCAATCAGGTTATCGCCCTCCATTACCGTTGCGCCCTGCTGTACGCATACAGCCTTTACGACACCGGCACGGTCGGCGTTAATTTCGTTCTCCATCTTCATTGCCTCGAGTACCAACAGGGGCTGACCTACGGTTACACGGTCACCTACGGCAACCTTTACCGACAGCACCGTACCGGGCAGCGGGCTCTTCACCGTGTGGCTGCCACCGGCGGGAGCTACCTGGGCGGGACGCGAAGGAGCGGCCGTGGTGGGAGTTACGGCGATGTTGCTGGCAGCCGTCGGAACGGGAGCTACCTGGGGCTTCTTGGCGGCAGCAGCCTTGCCACCCTCGATCTCAACCTCATAGGCCGTACCGTTTACGGTAACGTGAGCCAGGGTCGAGGCCTCGTTTACTTCGTCAATGGTCACATCGTAGCTGTGGCCGTTTACTTTTAATGAATAATTTTTCATTGCTACTTAATAATCTACTTTCTGGTGGGTAATTGGGTTAAGCCGTGGATCTTCGAGCTCCAGGGCGAGTAGGCACGCTTGATGCTCTGGATGGTCAGTACCTCCGACTCCTTATCGTGCAGGGCACGCTTGTAGAGCTTCAGGGCCGTCATGATGGCAGCGACCTCCTCCTCGTGCAGCGACAGAGTCTGCTTGGGAGCCGTGGCACGGCGGTGGGTTACCACCTTGCCGAAGAGCTGCATGATGAAGACCAGCAGCACCAGCACCAGGAAGACCAGCACGATGCTGATGAGCGTGCACCAAAGCATCTCCGACCAACCCCAGTTTGCTTGTAACAGAATCATAATTCTATTCGTTTAAGAGGTTGGACTACAAAGGAATGTTCGAGTGCTTCTTGGGCGGGTTCTGCAAGCGCTTGGTAGCCAGCGACTGCAGGGCGCGGATGATGCGGAAGCGGGTGTTGCGAGGCTCGATCACATCGTCAATGTAGCCGTAGCGGGCAGCATTGTAGGGGTTCGAGAACTTGTCGCGGTACTCCTGCTCCTTCTCGGCCACGAACTTGGCCTTCTCCTCGGGATTCTCGATGGCAGCCATCGCCTTGGCCTGCAGTACCTCTACGGCACCACTTGCACCCATAACGGCGATCTCGGCCGTAGGCCATGCGTAGTTGATATCACCACGGATGTGCTTCGACGACATCACGATATAGGCACCACCGTAAGCCT
>CAYRPL010000297.1:0-1388 GCA_964426045.1 uncultured Alistipes sp.
TATTACTGTCCGATAAAAGTTTTAAGGATGTATTAAAAATTAGGGCTGAAACCGCTTGCGGAATCAGCCCTTTTGTTGTTACTTTGCGGTCACCACACACACGAAGAACAACGATGGGCAAAAGTACACATTTTATCGGACAGCCGCTATATTCTCAGGTAATAAATTTACTTGATAAGCGCAAAATTTTTCAAATTAGCCAACTTTTTGGCGGTGAACGCTATGTTAAGCGTTTCAATGTATGGGTGCACCTTATTGTTATGCTCTATGCTGTCATCAAACGCTTCGACTCTCTACGCGAAATAACGACATCATTATTAGCTGATACGCATAAGCTCTCGCATCTCGGCATTGGTTTCAAGGTAGGTCGCAGCACGCTTGCCGATGCAAACGCTCGTCGCTCGGAAAAGATATTTGAGGAGATATACCGCGCTTTATACGCTCGTTACAAGAGTGAACTTATATCGGACAGCCGACAAGACAAGCAGCCCAAATGGATGAAAAAACTCCAAATAATAGACTCTACGACAATATCTCTATTCTCCAACCTAATCTTCAAGGGTGTAGGCAGACACCCTAAGACAGGCAAAAAGAAGGGTGGTATAAAGGTACATACCGTAATACATGCCAACGAAAGTGTTCCCTCGGATGTTAAGTTTACATCAGCCGCTACCAATGACTCTTTTATGCTTATGCCTAAAACACTAAATAAAGGAGATATAGTGGCTATGGATCGTGCATATATCAACTACGAGAAGTTTGAGGAGCTAACCGAGCGAGGTGTTATCTATGTCACTAAGATGAAGAAAGGGTTGGTTTACTCAACTTCAAATGATACAATGTATCAGACACCAGATGGACTTACGCAGGTGAGAGTACAAGAGGTATTGTTCACAAAAACGCTGAAAGAGGGCGAGAAGATAGAACATAGTGCTCGTATCGTGACTTATGTAGATGAGAAGAAACATAAACTTATATCGCTACTGACCAATGATATGTACTCCGACCCAGATGATATTGTAGCTATATATCGCAAGCGCTGGGAGATAGAGCTACTATTTAAGCAGATAAAGCAGAATTTCCCGCTACGATACTTCTATGGTGAGAGTGCTAATGCCATCAAGATACAGATATGGGTCACGCTCATTGCCAATCTACTGCTTATGGTGATGAAGTGCCGTCTAACACGCAAATGGAGTTTCTCGGGATTGGCAACAATGGTAAGAATTGCGCTGATGTACTATGTTGATTTCTACTCTCTGTTCAATAACCCCGAAAAGGATTGGGCTGAGCACCTCAGGAACTCCGAAAAACCACCTGCTCAGCTTGCTCTATTTGTATAGAGGGGGCTTGGAAATAAAAAAGATGTACTCGACAGCCGTCAAACA
>CAYRPL010000298.1:0-1385 GCA_964426045.1 uncultured Alistipes sp.
ACTTCTATGGCGGTACCTCGCTGCTGATTATGGTGGGTGTGGTTCTCGACACTCTGAAGCAGATAGAGAGCTACCTTCTGATGCGTCACTATGACGGTCTGATGAAGACCGGACGAATCCAGGGTCGCCACTAAAATGTTTTGCCAAAGTTCATTCGATAAACGATGATCTATCTGAAGACGGATGAGGAGATCGAACTCCTGCGCGAGAATAACCTGCTGGTGAGCCGCACGCTCGCCGAGGTGGGCAAGTATATCAAGCCCGGGGTCTCGACCGCAGAGTTGGACCGCTTGGCCGAGGAGTTTATCCGCGACCATGGCGCCGAGCCGGCATTCAAGGGTTACCAGGGCTATCCCGCGGCGACCTGCATCTCGGTCAACGAGGTGGTGGTGCACGGCATTCCGTCGGAAAAATGCATCCTCAAGGAAGGTGATATCGTATCGGTCGATATTGGTACGTTTATGAAGGGGTTTGTTGGTGATTCGGCTTATACGTTTGCCGTCGGAGCAGTTGCTGATGAAGTTAGGCAGCTGATGACCGTCACCAAAGAGGCTCTTTATAGGGGTACGGCACAGGCCAAGGCCGGAGGTCGCGTAGGCGACATTTCGGCGGCCGTGCAGGAGTATGTCGAACAATTCGGCTACGGCGTAGTCCGGGAGTTGGAGGGACACGGTTTGGGTCGTAAGATGCACGAAGACCCGGGTGTTCCGAACTACGGAGCTCGCGGCAGAGGACCGCTCTTGAAAGAGGGTGTGGTCATCTGTATCGAACCGATGATCACTTTGGGCAACAAAGCGGTTGTGTGTGAGCGTGATGGCTGGACCATCCGCACACGCGATCGCAAGGCGGCGGCTCACTACGAATTCGCCGTAGCGATCCGCAAAGGCGGGCCCGACATTTTGACAGATTACACCATTATTGAAAACAAGTAAGCTAAGACAACTTCTATGGCAAAACAGACTGCAATCGAACGGGACGGTACCATCATCGAGGCTCTGTCAAACGCAATGTTCCGCGTTGAGTTGGACAACGGCCATGTGATTACGGCCCATATCTCGGGTAAGATGCGTATGCACTACATCAAGATTCTGCCCGGAGATAAAGTAAAAGTGGAGATGACTCCCTACGATTTGACGAAGGGACGTATCTCTTTCAGGTACAAATAACAAATGATTGCTTGAATTATGAAAGTAAAAGCATCGATCAAGAAGAGATCAGAGGATTGCAAGATCGTGAAGCGTAAGGGCAAGCTCTACGTGATCTGCAAGAAGAACCCGAAGTACAAGATGCGCCAGGGTTAATGTTTTTAGTAATTAAAGAAAGAAGAAATTTATGGCACGTATAGTTGGTGTAGATTTACCCAAAAATAAGAGAGGCGAGATCGG
>CAYRPL010000299.1:0-1381 GCA_964426045.1 uncultured Alistipes sp.
CACAAATATAAAAAAAGCCCATCTAACAAAAAACTTGTTAGACAGGCTCTTTTGCTAATTAGAGGAGCTACTTTTGCTCGATTCTTATCCTACGACCCATTTTGGCGTCAGGTGCAACGCTCGGCAAATCGCAGGAGATTGCCACGCACCTAAAGGTGCTCGCAATGACTGAAATAGGCCCTCCCTCAGCGAAAAATTCTGATTTTAAGCGAGGTGATTTTTGCGATATATCCTTACAACCATTTTGGCGTCAGAAGTGGTCAGGTGCAACGCTCGACGAAAAAACCTCGGAAGGGTTGTACTTAGCGTACTACCCTTTCGAGGTTTTTTGGTTAGCGGCCGCAGATGGCCGCTTATCACGCCAAAATCAGCGAAAATTTCTGATTTTAAGCGAGTAAATTTTGTGCTAACGAAGAATGCCCCGGATGGGATGTACTTGACGTACTTCCCATTCGGGGCAGTCGAGGCAGTGCAAAATTTACCGCTTACAAATCGGAAATTTTACATTTTTTTGCCAACATTGGTCTTCTTAGCCACCTTCGGAGCAGCGGTCTTGGCAGCAGCCTTGGGGGCAGCAGCCTTCTTGGCCGTCTTCTTCTCGGCAACTACCGTAGCGTCCTCGACAGCGTCGGTCGTCTTCTTCGAGCGCGAACGACGGGTCTTGGGCTTAGCCTCGGCAGCAGCTGCGGGCTGTACGCCCAGCGTGTAGGCCTCGTTGAAGTCAACGAACTCGATGATGCACATATCGGCAGCATCACCCAGACGGAAACCGGTCTTCAGGATGCGGGTGTAACCGCCCGGACGCTCGGCAATCTTGGGAGCGATGGTACGGAACAACTCCGTTACAGCCTCCTTCTGCTTCAGATAGGAGAATACGATACGACGCGAGTGGGTGCTGTCGTCCTTCGACTTCGTGACGATAGGCTCTACGAAGCGCTTCAGGGCCTTGGCCTTTGCAACCGTCGTCTCAATACGCTTGTGCAGAATCAGCGACGAAGCCATGTTCGAGAGCAAAGCCTTGCGGTGACCTGCCTGACGGCCAAGGTGATTGAAATTCTTATTGTGTCTCATTTAATTAGTCTTTATCAAGTTTGTAGATAGATACGTCCATACCGAACTTCAGGTTGAGCGACGTGAGCAGCTCGTCCAGCTCGGTGAGCGACTTCTTACCGAAATTGCGGAACTTCAGCAGATCGTTGCGGTTGAGCTTCACAAGGTCGCCTACCGTATCGACGTCGGCCGCCTTCAGGCAGTTCAGAGCGCGAACGCTCAGATCCTGATCCGACAGCTTGGTCTTCAGCAGTTGACGCATGTGCAGTACATCCTCATCGAACTCCTCGGCTCCATTGGTGTCCTCCATATTGACGGTAATCTTCTCGTC
>CAYRPL010000300.1:0-1381 GCA_964426045.1 uncultured Alistipes sp.
ATATGAATTTCCTCTTTCGAATGGAGATCTTGGCGCGGCATTGCACAAGGTAAGGTATTCATATTGTTTGTTACCCGGAGAACCTGGTAAACCAGATTATTTATATGTAACAGTTATAGACACTTTTGATTTCACAGAGTGGGAAAACCCATTTAAAGGAGATAGCCTCTGGGAAATAGTACTCTTTTTGGCTAACGATGCTGCATATATAGATTCTAAACTGGGAATTCTTGAGCCAGTAGAGGTAGAAATAATCGTTGAGATTTACCCTTAAGGAGGTGTGGAGCAGTGAAGAGTTGGAATAGAATATGTTTATTGATTGTTTTCATTTTGTTTATTTCTGCTTTTTCGGGCTGTTCTGAGTATAAATATCAGCCCGGGCGAGACACTGTACACATATACGGTGACGGAACATTTCAGGTTCTGAAAGGAATGGATACAAAGGGTTTATTCTACTGCCCTGCGGGTTATTGCGCAATTCCCAATATCACACATTCTTGGACTATGGGTGATGAAGTATATTTCATTGGTAATTGTTCTGATCAAACTAACGCCTATGGAATTGTGAACCAAAAAACAAATACGCTTCAGCTCTGTTTGGTGGATGGCTATAGGAAGTATGTGCCGGAAGATGCAATTGAAAGCGGAACCATTGTAGTGTTGCCCGATTTTGCATCCTTCACCAAAGAAGAACAGTCTGCGTTTATGGAACGGGAGAAGAAAGATATTTCACAATATCCCTCCTATATTCCGGTTATTGAAAGCTTCTCTTCTACCCAGTACCAATATGATGGTTGCGCATTAGGGGAAATCAAAAGCGCGCGGTTTCTTTATGATGGAGAATCCACAAACCTGAGCGCAGAAGATCCCAGAATTTTCCGTCTGCTGAATGCGCTGAGTTTCTCAGCTATGCGAGGACACACCAATATTCGTCAAAATCCTGTGGAGGAATATGAATTTAAAACTTACTTGGAATCCGATACTTATTTGTTAGATATCGAGTTTCAAACAAACGATATGCCGGATGCGCTGAAAGCAAGTCGTTCTATATGCAGACTGATCGTATCCTCTAACCGAATTCTGGTGGTAGACGAGTCTGGTTATACGGAGCTTCATTCTCCGTTTCAGCATGTTTTGAAGGATCCGAACAGGGAATTCTCGGATTCTGCATGGCAAGAGATTGCTGCAGCTGCACTATGGGGAGAGCGGCAATACCTAGATTTACTTCGGTATGCAGGTTTTGTCACATACGACATACCATCAGGTACGGTTTCGCCCAATCCTTAAAGTAGGACAGGGGACGGTTCGAAACCACTGAAATAATAAGACAGGGGACGGTACGAAACCGCTGAAAAAGTGGGTGTTTTAAGCGGTAATTTCG
>CAYRPL010000301.1:0-1376 GCA_964426045.1 uncultured Alistipes sp.
CGTGGTGGCCAATATCCTGGGTGCCGAGTCGATGTCGGTGTGGAAGGATGTGGATGGCGTACTGAATGCCGACCCGAAGATCTTCCCCGACGCCGTGAAGATCGACGAGCTGCACTACCTCGATGCCATCGAGCTGGCCTATAGCGGAGCGCAAATCATCCACCCGAAGACCATCAAGCCGCTGCAAAATAAGAATATCCCGCTCTATGTGCGCCCGTTTGGCGATAAGCGCAAGCCGGGCACGGTGATCCGCGGCATGCTGGCTCCGGTCGAGGTTCCCATCCTGATTCTCAAGAAGAACCAGGTGCTGCTGACGCTCCGCTCGCGCGACTTCTCGTTTGTGCTGGAGGAGAAGTTTTCGAAGATTTTCGGCATCACGGATCGCTACCGCCTGAAGGTGAATCTGATCCATAACTCGGCCGTGCAGCTCTCGCTCTGCGTCGACAGCTCGTGGCATATCGAGGAGGCGGTCCAGGCCCTGCGCGAGGAGGGCTTCGACGTGCGCAACCTGCCGAATATGGAGCTGCTGACCATCCGCGGCTATACCCCCGAGCTGTTCCAGAAGTATGCCTTCGGCAAGGAGGTGTTTATACGGCAGGCGACGCAGTCTACGGTCCGCATCATCCGACGCATTTTATAGGGCAAATTTGTCCTCGCTCTCGGGCGGCTCGAATGGAAAGAATTAGAGCCGGGATGTGCTGGGAATTACTGGGAGTTACTAGGAATTTCTAGGGTTTCTTTTCTTTCGCCGGTCAAATCTGACACGCGTCATCTCTTCGCGGAGGCCACCCCATTGCAGAAACTCTTTTTTGCTTTTGTTAAAGAGTTGCATGACCAGAAAATCGGTTTGGTGAATCAACACAATTGCGATGTTTGCGATGGTTTCATCCGATCGTTCGGTGATAGCTTGTCTGTAAAATGAGGAGTCATTTTGTTTTCTACAGACATCACGAGTTTGCAGGGCTTTGGGAGATTGCGGGTCCCATAACTCCAAGCCATGGACTCGGAGATAATCCTCGTAGTCGGCCAATAGCTCCTGGAAACTTGCACGAGCCACATTAAGGAGTTTTAATTCAGTCTCTAAGGAAGTTGTTGCGGCAGCACGACCCTCTATGATATTCTGTTTTCCCGAGCGCGCAGCCTGTAGCATCTGGTCTATGGTGCGATCGCCTGCACCGAAGTAATTATGCACAAAATAGTAGGTTACATCATAAATGCATTCGGCCTTTCGCACGGCTATCAAATTCCGATAGGCCCCTTTGAACTTTAGAAAATCTCGACTTTCCATAAAGAGTCTTTTTGCAAATTTAGTCAGAATTTCAGTAACTGTTTGAATTTTATTGAAAAATATTTTTATGCAAACATATAATATCTTG
>CAYRPL010000302.1:0-1374 GCA_964426045.1 uncultured Alistipes sp.
AGGCTGTAGTGGAATACCTGCTGGAGAAGGAATCCATGACCGGCGAGCAGTTTGAGGCCATCATGGAAGGCCGGGAAGTGGGAGAAAGCTCCACGACGGCTATGTTTGATGGGTTTGAGAATAACGAGGAATAAAGAAAAGCAAGGTGTGCGTGGTGCATACCTTGCTTTTTTGTTGGTTCTGAGGAAAGCTTTCCCATTGAGAGGTAAAGCAAAAGTTGAAACGGAGAGATGCGCGATAAAAAGTACAACGCTGTCATCCCGAGGGAGCGCCAGCGAGTCGAGGGATCTTGGCAGTTTCGTGCTGTAGATGTTACCAGCGCGAAGCGCTGTCAACTGCGTACAGATTTTGGGTGCGAAGATCCCTCGACTCCGCTAACACTTCCCTCGGGATGACAGTGTTTCGGGCTAATTTGCGTTCCGGATGGTGTCTTCTACGTTAGGAGGGCTTTTATGCGTTGTTCGATGGCCTCGTCGGTGCGGAAGAGTTGGAGGTAGGCGGTGAAGGCGGCGTTCAGGTCTTTGGGGGATTTTCCGTAGGTTTCTTCCAGGGCGGCGGGGATGTTGTCCTGGCGGTACATGGAAAGGTATTTCTCCATGCCGTAGGAGCTGATCAGGTAGTCCGTGAAGGCGCCCACGATGGGATATGTAATGGAACAGTCGTGGGAGAAGAAGGTTTCTCTGTCCAGGAGGGCATCGATGGGGACATACAGGCCGGTTTTCAGGTAGTAGGCGGCCCAGTCCATGTTGTGGATACCCCACCATTTGCGGTCGAAGTACATGGCCAGGCCCTCCCGGATGGCGGGGCAGTTCGGGCGGCGGATGATGTAGCTGAGAAGGTGGGCGTCCTCGTGGAAGCCGATGCACTGGACGGTTTCGTTATAGACGGCGTAGATGGTATCAGGCGGGGCGGCGAAGCCGTTGCAGGGATCGTCATCGCCGTAGATGTGGCCCACCTCCTCCGGGGTGTCGCAGAGGATATAGCGGAGCTTGAAGGACGGGGTGACGTTCAGTACATGACAGATGTAATCGAAGCAGGCTTCCTGATAAGCGGCGATTTGGGCAATATCCGCTTCGGCCTTGGAGCCGGGGTTAAAGTGGAAGGTGTAGTGGGTGGTTTCGTATTGTTTCATAAAATTGCCTCCATTTCGTATTGTCTGGCGATGGAACCGTCGGGCCAGGATTCTTCAGCTTCGGCGAGGATTCGGAAGCCGCATTTTTGGTAGCAGGCCTGGGCACACAGGTTATCGCAGTCGGTGAACAGGCCGACGGAGGGATAGCCAGCGTTTTTTAATTTTCCTAACAGGTGGGTAAGGGCGAATTGTCCGATGCCCTGGCCCTGGTATTCCGGCAGGAGGACGGCGATTTTCAGATA
>CAYRPL010000303.1:0-1358 GCA_964426045.1 uncultured Alistipes sp.
CACTGCGCACCGATCTGAAAGCGCTGGATCAGATGCGGAAAATTGTACGGGTTCACGGCGGTGCCAAATCGGTCAATATGGTGATCGGCACCGATGGTCTGCTGGGGCTTCGCACCGCCCGGAATGCAGATGCCAAGGAGCTGATTGCCCAGAAGGCGGTACAGCTGCTTCGCCCGAATACTACGTTCTATCTGGATTCCGGCAGCACTACCACCGCACTGGCCCGGCTGGTGCCGGATGATTCTTACCTGATCTTCACCAACAGCGTCAGTTGTGTGACAGAGCTTTCCAGGCTGAAGGTTCCCCGGGTTACTATGCCCGGCGGAGTGCTGAACTGCTACAGCATGAGCCTTTGCGGCACCCAGAGCATTCAGGCGGTGCAGAAGACCAATTTCGATCTGATGTTTCTGGGGGTCACCAGTTATTCCGATGGTCTGGGCTTCTCCTGCGGTGTGGAAGAGGAAAGCTTTCTGAAGCAGGCTGTGATGGGACGAAGCGAACAGGTGGTGGTTCTGATGGATTCTTCTAAGATCGGACTGAAAAGCACCTATACCATCTGTGACCTGGAAGATGTGGACATTGTGATTTCCGACGTCAATCTGCCGGAATCATTCCTGGAGGCTTGCCGGCACCACAATGTTACCGTCTACTGACGCTCTTTTCAGGCCCGCTTGCACATAGGAGGAAATACGTGAAAGGTCTCTTTTTTTCTGATTCCATCATCATGCGCCTAACCATCCGGCTGGGGAATCTGGTACTGCTGAATATCTGTTATTTACTCTGCTGTCTGCCGATTTTCACCATTGGCGCAGCCACTGCGGCCATGTATGCGGTCTGTTTCCGTTTGGGAACCAAGCAGGAGAAAAATCTTCTGAGCAGCTTTTTCCAGGAATTCCGGCACAATTTGAAGAAGGGAACCATTTTACAGCTGATTCTGATGCTGGTCTGCTCCGCTGTCTGCTGGCTGGTGCTGCTGTTCCTGGGGGCTTCCGGTGCTGCCCGCATCGGCCTGCTTCCCAGTCTGGTCCTGCTGCTAGTGTGTCTGATCGCAGCGGGCTATACCTTCCCACTGCTGAGTCTGTTTGACAACACCTGCCCGGGCACCCTGAAAAACGCACTGATCCTGGGTCTTGGTTATTTGCCCCAGTCTGTGTGTGTGGTGGCAGTGAATCTGGCACCGGTGATTCTGCTGCTGATGGATCTGGAACTGTTTCTGCGGCTGAGTATTCTATTGCTGTTCCTTTATTTTTCCGTAGCGGCCTATCTCAATACCTTCCTGCTGCGGAAGGTGGTCGCACCCTACCTGCCGCAGGAAGCGGAAGAATAAAGTTCCCGCTTTGTTATCCTGATAGAAAGGA
>CAYRPL010000304.1:0-1356 GCA_964426045.1 uncultured Alistipes sp.
ACATCCTCCGCCGGGGAATGGTCGTCCGCCCGGGTCAGAAGGGGCAGCAGGAGCATGACCACAGCGTAGAAATACACATACCAGCAGAAGCTCATAATGGGTGTCCTCAGGGCCAGCAATTCGTAGACCACGCCGGAGGGATAGAATTCCCAGCAGCCGGTAACCACGGCGAAGAGCATCAAGGGAATATAGACGAACCAGTAGGAAACATACAGATCCGTGATCTTGCGCAGGGAGTAGCGGAAGGTCTTTTGCTTGTTGGAACAGTAGAAAAAGCCCGTCAGGAAGGCGAATACAGGGACGCAGATCTTCAGGGGAACGCAGAAATCGTCTACGAAGTCGGCAAGCTCCGGATAGGCGATCCCCTCCACATACCAGCCGGGGAAGGTAAACAGGTGGTGGATAAACATGAAGATCAGGGCGATGCCCTTGATGGCGGAGGTGGTCTCCCGGTCCATATAGGCGTTTTTCATGGCGGTCCTCTTTTCAGCGCAGTTTCTTGAGAAAAATATAGCATAAATCGGAGGGAAGTGCAATGTGAAAAGGGGCAAATTAAAAAAGGGCAGTGTCACCCTGAGCAAGCGCCGGCGAGTCGAAGGATGACTTTGTTGTACGTGTTTTCGCCGCGCTCCCCTATACATAAGAAATGTTTGCAAAATGGCCCCGATTGGGGTATAATCCGGGTACGAGTATTTATGGAACATCGGAGGAAACGCTTTGGAGAAGAAACGTTTTTACCTGATCTGCGCGCAGGGGGCTTTGGCAGTCTGCACGGTAGTTCTGTGCGCCGCTTTGGCCTTTGGCAGCCGGAAGGAGACGCCCCCGGAGACGGTTCCCCCTGCGCAAACAGCTGCGGCGACTACCGCCCCCACAGAGACCACGGTTCCCCAGCGGGAAAGAACTGTGGATCCTCAGGCCTGGAATATGATTCTGGTGAATCCCTGGAATTTCCTGCCGGAGGATTTTACTGTGGAGCTGGTGGAGATCGAGAACGGCCACCAGGTGGACAAGCGGATCGCGGCCCAGCTGGAAGCCATGCTCCGGGATGCCCGGAAGGAGGGCTTAGAGCCGATGATCGTATCCTCGTACCGCACCATGGAGAAGCAGGACAGCCTGCACAACAACCGGATCAAGCGGTTTATGGAGGAGGGGCTGGATCTGGACACTGCCATTATTGAAGCCAGCAAGTGGGTGGCTGTGCCGGGAACCAGCGAGCATCAGACAGGCCTGGCGGTGGATATCGTTGCGGAAAGCTTCCCGGTGCTGGAAGCGGAGCAGGAGAACACGGCGGAACAAAAATGGCTCATGGAAAATTCCTGGAAATACGGGTTTATCATGCGCTATCCCTCCGACAGA
>CAYRPL010000305.1:0-1351 GCA_964426045.1 uncultured Alistipes sp.
ACAAGAAGCCAACAATCCTCATTAGCAACTTAAACAAAAAAGATCTACAGGTTTTACTCGGTGAGCGTCTGTTTGATCGGATCCAATCCAAATGCGTGCCGTGTGTCTTTACCGGAAAGAGTCACCGTAAACCAGCAACAGAAGAGGTGTTTGGATGAGCACTCTTTGCATCATAATGCTTGCGATAGGCGGGGCTATATTGGCGCACGACCTTAGAGTTTGTTTCAAGCGCATTACCAGACTACAGCGAGAGCTACGGGAACTACAAGACAAGGTTGAGATTCTTCAAAACGAGGATAGATCATGATGTGCTGGCAGTGCGTTCACTCTCGAGCCCGTCACGCAGACGGAACTGAGTCCGATCTTTGGAGACTACAGAAACGCCTGATCTGCACTCAGCGCAGAGTGCGTGAAGGTTCGTTCATATACAACCCGAAAGCCGTTGACAATGCGTGCAAGGCTTTCGAAATGCGTCCAGAGAATCAGCAAAAAAAGGTTCTCGCTTGGATGAAAGAGCACGGGTTGACGCCGGAATTGTTGTCTCTGGTGTAACAAGTGCTTATTTTGGGGAATCCTTATAAACCAAATCTAAGGGTTTTCCTTTACTATCATGGCTATCCTTTTTGGAGGTGAGTCATGAGTGACGTGGATTTTGATGTTCGATTACTGGTTTTGATTGCCGGAGAAGAGGTTAAAGCGACAGGAGAGGAGCTTGAAAGGATCAAGCAATCTTTGACCCGTCTGATCGAAATTGGTCGAGCAGCAGAGATCGAACTGAAAAGGATTAAGAAATAATGGGTAAATCGCAAAGAACTAAAGGAGCCGCAGGAGAGCTAGAGGTTTGCAGACTGATCGCCGATCACCTAGGGATTCAAGCAAAACGGAATCTAACTCAAACGAGAGAAGGCGGAGCGGACATCAAGCTTTTCCCGTACTCAATCGAAGTCAAAAGACGGGCTCGAATTGGTCAGATCTATGACTGGCTTGAGCAGGCTGACGAAGGGTGCGGTCCGGCGGAGCGTCCGATTGTTCTTTGTCGAGCTGATCGTAAAGGGTGGGTTGCGGTCATTCCGATTAACGAGTTATTTCGATTGATTCGAGAGGAAATTAGAGGTGAATGAAACAATTAACTCTTTGGTCGCAGACCTCAGAAAGCCAAACAACTATCATCATCTCTTACCGTTCGCAGCGCAAGATACGCTTAAGAAAGCGGCAAGAGATGCCGTGCAAACAGATGGAATTGTTCGCACAGCAATCATGCGAGAAGCCATCGAAAAGGTTAGAAGACGATACCCCGAATGCTTCGTTGAGGATTCCGCGTCGTTATCGTCCGGGTCAGATTGTGGCGGTT
>CAYRPL010000306.1:0-1346 GCA_964426045.1 uncultured Alistipes sp.
TCGCCTTCTTCTCCCCCCACACCTACCATCTGGACATCCGCTTTGAAAACGGCTTTACTCAAATGAGTATCCTTGCCGAAGCCATTGCGGAGGCTCTGGACAATGGCCGCCGGGTGGTTGTGGAACATTTTGACCTGGTATATCCTCTGCTGGGAGCCAATGCCAACCTGCTGATTGGCATCGGTGAGCAGGTGCTCATAGCCCGGCCCACAATCTTCGGTCCGGAGCCGGATGAGCTGAAGCATGCTGTATACGAATCCCTGCACTACCGGCTCATGGCCCATTCCGCAGAGGATATCTGCGAGATGTTCATCGACGAATTTGACATAGACCGCTGCGGACACGATGACGTGCGCCATGGCTTCGCCATCTACTTCCCCGATACCAAGCCCAGCTTTGACATTGCGGAGGTAGAGCGCAAGGTCAATGATATCATTGCCCAGGATGTACCCATCACTTATGTGGACGACAGCCACATAAGCATCGGCGACCAGATCCAGCAGTGTGACGGTCCCCGGTTCCATGTCAAACGTACCGGACAAATCGAAAATTTCCGTCTAATGAATCATCTGATTTATGACCGCTTCAAACGCAGGTATCTGCTGGTGGGCTGTGTTGGCGAAAAGTCTGACGAACTGCTGCGGCGTTTGGATAACCAGATGCAGCGTCCCGGCTGGAACTAAGTATGAATGTACTCTTAACGGAAATTCTGAATGCCCGGGAGGTCCGGGCTGCCCGTCAGCAAGCACTTCTGCGGAAATACCGCTGTCCTGTTGTCAGCTTTACCATGAATATTGCCGGGCCTGTCAAAACATCTCCGCTGGTCCGCAGGGCATTTGACGCAGGACTTGCCGCTCTGGAGCAGGCTCTTAACGCCTATCCTATCCGCAGCCGGGAGGTCATACACGAGATCACCGGGGACGAGGCTATTTTTTCCGTAGATGCGGAAGCATCCATCCTGAAAGTCCTCTGTACCGCCATTGAGGAATCCATGCCAATGGGCAGGCTCTTTGACATGGACGTGCTGGATATCCACGGCCGGAAACTGGAACGCCGTCAGGAGCGCTGCTGTCTGGTTTGTGGTGCTCCGGGACGGGGCTGCGCCGCAGGAAGGCTTCACAGTGTCCAGTCTCTGCAGGAAGCCACGCAAAATCTGATCACCGCCCATTTTGACGGAGAAGATGCCGCCCGTATCGCCGCAGCGGCAGTAGATGCCCTGCTGGATGAGGTACAAACCACCCCCAAGCCCGGTCTGGTGGATCTGCGCAACAACGGCAGCCATTCGGATATGGACATCCCTCTCTTTACCGCCAGCGCAAAGGCCCTTCTTCCCTGCTTCACCCGCT
>CAYRPL010000307.1:0-1328 GCA_964426045.1 uncultured Alistipes sp.
GTCCCCATTCCTGTTTTTGGGAGCTGTTTCGCCCTGTACATCCACGCGGAAAGCAGATCGGAAACTACTCAAAAAAACACGGCGGCAAAGCTGCAATGTGTATGAACTGGATGCCGATTTCCGGGTGATCCGGGTGCACGGTATCGTTAAGCAACGACATGATGGCGTACACCATATCTTTGAGCACAACGGTGTAACCTACGGGTGTAGCTTCCGCAAAGACTGTAAGAAATTTCATGATCAGCGTACATTAGCGATCATGTATCAGGATAGTAAGCCTGTATATTACGCATCAACTACAGAAAGCTATATCATTTGTGAATTCTATGAGTACCCGGAAGAAGGCAAGCGCCTTTGCACTTCTTTCATGTATTCCAAAAACTGTGTGAATAACTATTTGGGGCTTGTGCCGGATTGGGACGCTCCCTTTGGCACACCGGGATCGCCGGTAACTAAGTCATATTGTGAAGATGTGCCACCGGATTTGGATTTCTCGAAATACTTTATTTGAGAGACTATGAGGTGCGCTCAACTATGCATATGGTGTCATTGCGCCATGAAAATGAAAGAATGAGGATATCCGAATGTATGATGTAAGTGGTATAATTTATCGGATGATTGCCGTTGGTGGTATGATGCTCCTTCTGGCGTTGGCGCTCTTGGTTCTTAGCGCTTTTGTTGCTGCCAAACACAAACGCGGCTATAGGCTATGGGGTGTAATCATCCTGGTGCTTGCGGTTTTGTACGGTTCCTATTTCGGCTATAAGGCGCTGAGACCAACCGTGGAAATCCACGAAGGATATTTAGGAAAGGAATACCGGGATTCAAGGGTAGCACCTCCGCTTCCCTTTACGCATGCCTATGTGTTTACCAACAGTGGAGATGACATGCCGAGATTTTATTTGGATACATTCTCGAAAAAGGAGATTTTCGAGGAAGAGCTGATCAGCGGTGTGTTATATCGTGTGTATTATGAAAACGATACCCGTATTATTTTGAAAGTGGAAACCTGTGAGGCGTAGGGAGCAGCCGCGTTGATCGAAATGGCATCCTTATGAAACAGATAAGGCTTAAGGAGGAAATGTGATGAAAGTGAATAAAGGCAGCATTGCCATGATCCTGGCCTTCCTTGTGATCCTATCCGGCTGCGGAAGGATGGTAGATAGCTACATGGATTTCACCATTACGCAATTTGAGGAATTTTTAGCTGCTTCAGATGAGAAAAAGGTTGACTATGTTACGGAAGGGAAACTTGATTTCGCGAAAACGGGGGAAGTGTACTTTGTCCCGTTTATCAAAGAAACAACCCACGAGGAATGCACGCTGTT
>CAYRPL010000308.1:0-1320 GCA_964426045.1 uncultured Alistipes sp.
GAATCAGCTCCGTCTCCACATCCCACACCCCCTCCCGGGGAACTGCCACCAGCTGGGGCCCAATGGGATAAAACCCATCCATATTCTCCGTCTGAATCACTAAGTACAGCCCGTCCTCCAGATCAGAGAACACCGCATCCCCGTCCGCATCCAGAAGCCGTGTCTGTCCGCCTTCTCCCGCCATCTGCGCCAGCCACTGAGCCAGATGAGGAGACTCCGCATCCGCGAGCTGTACGATACCGCCCCCACAGCTCTCCCCGATTCGGTACCCCTCCTGTACCGGATAACCAACCCGATACAGCGTCAGCGCCCCATTGGTCACCGCCAGTTCTTCCATCACGATATCCACCCGAATGGACCCCGTATCCTCCGCAGCCCTGGCTTTCGGCCCTATTCCCAGCAGCAAAACCGCCGCAAATACCGCTATCATTCCTTTTCTCATCCAATTTCTCCCCTTCCTAAGTTGCTGCTGCCAGTATACACCACAGCCAATAAGGAAGCCGTCGAAATAGAAACAGAAAATCTTATTTTTCCATTAGCGAAGACAGCATCTTTCTGATACAATATAAGAAAACGCCCGGAAACCCGGGCATCAGGAGGTAACTTCATGGAAAACAGCAAGATCTACATGTACGTCAGCCAGTGGGCCTTCAAGCTGGGGGTCCCCGGCCTGAGCCTGTACACCTTCGACACCGAAACCGGTGCCATCGAGTTCGTCAAGCAGCTCAACGACACCCTTTCTCTGGGCTGTTCCATGGTGGACCAGAAGAAGCAGAAGCTCTATCTTTGCAACGAATGTGACATTTTCCCTGAAGTTCCCTACAATTCCGGACGGATCTACTGCTATTCCATCGACCCCGCCACCGGTGATATCACCTTCGTCAACCGCCGGGAGACCTACTGCTCCTTTACCTCCTACTTAAACTCCGACCCGGAAGGCAACTACCTGATGGTCTCCAACCACTCCATGCCCAATTACGCCACCACCGCCGAAATTTCTCCCGACGGCACCATCATCCCCGTGGTAACCCACAGCGATTCTTTGATGAACCTGTTTGCTCTCAACGATGACGGCAGCCTGGGCCCCATGGTGGACATCGCCAAGCATTCCATCGGCAGCGATCTGCGCTTCTCCCTACTGAATAAACCCACCGTCCCCCATCCCCATTGCGTTATGCGTTCTCCCTCCGGAAAGCTCTACGCCTGCTGTGACAAGGGTGACGGTCACCTATACCTGTATACCATCGAAAACGGTAAGTTAAAGCTTCTCAGCCGCACCCTGACCCACACAGAATTCAGCGAACCCCGCTACTGCGCTTT
>CAYRPL010000309.1:0-1314 GCA_964426045.1 uncultured Alistipes sp.
AGACTTTGAACCCAGGGATGCCATTGTACAGCCTTACAACCGACCAGAGTTGTATAAGCTGTTTCAAAGATTGGAATTTGTACGGCTGATCGACAAATATGGTCTGCGGGGAGCAGAAATGGTTTCCGACAGCATGGTAAGTGCCAAGAAAACAGAATCTTTGCCCCGGGTAGATTCCTTTCCGGATGATGTAATTTCCTGCGCGGTATACGTTGCTGGGGACGGAAGTTTGGGTCTGGCCTGGGACAAGGGTGTATGTACGCTGACACCTATGGAGGTTCAGATGGGAACAATCTCCTTGTCAGAAAAGAGTATCGTTTTCCATGACAGCAAAACCACCATGCATTGCCTGGATGGTATGGGTATTGCTTACGGTGCGTGCAAATTCGATACCGCCCTCGCCGCTTATGATTTGAATCCTTCTCAGTCAGACTATCCCGTTTCTAAGCTAGCAACCAATTTCCTTAGCATTACAGTGGACGATGAGGATGCCGCTGCCTGTGCGGAGGCTATGTGGAATCTGTGTACTCCGCTGACTGAGGAGTTGGAAAAGAACGGTATGGCAAATCTTTATTTTGAGATCGAGCTGCCCCTGTGTACGGTTCTTTATCGCATGGAGAAGCGTGGAATTTCTATCGACCGCGCGCAGTTGGAGCAATTTGGCGCCATGCTCTCTAAACAAATTTCCGCCTGTGAAGAGATTATCTATTCCTACTCTGATGGAAAATTTAATATCAATTCCACCAAACAGCTGGGCGAACTGCTTTTTGAGAAGCTTGGACTCCCGCCTGTGAAGAAGACAAAGACCGGCTATTCCACAAATGCGGATGTATTGGAAAAACTGAAGGGAAAGCACCCCATTATTCCCGCCATTATGGAATATCGGATGCTGACGAAGCTAAAATCTACCTATGCAGATGGCTTAATCAAAGAGATCCAGGAAGACGGACGAATCCACACTACTTTTCAGAACCTGGTTACCGCTACAGGTCGCCTATCCTCTACGGAGCCCAATTTGCAGAATATCCCTGTTCGCACAGATCTAGGCGCGGAAATTCGAAAAATGTTTGTTCCCAAGTCTGGCTGTGTACTGGTAGATGCAGACTATAGTCAGATTGAACTGCGTGTGCTGGCGCACATTGCAGAAGATAAGGTAATGCAGAAGGCATTCTGCTCCGGTGTTGACATCCATACTGCAACCGCAGCTCAGGTATTTGACGTGGCAGTGGAGAATGTGACTCAATTGCAGCGCCGTCATGCCAAGGCCGTAAACTTTGGTATTGTATATGGTATCAGCGAATTTTCTCTGGCAGA
>CAYRPL010000310.1:0-1313 GCA_964426045.1 uncultured Alistipes sp.
CGGGGCGGAGACCTACATTTTTAAATTGGGAGATTATCTGAAATCCCGGGGCCATCAGGTTCAGTATTTTGGCATGGACCATCCGGACCGGATGGTGGGAAATGAGAGAAATGCGTATACCCAAAATATGGACTTTCACGGCGGCTCCAGGGTGGCAAAGCTCCTTTATCCCATCAAGACCATCTATTCTTCCGAAGCCAGAAGAAAGCTTCGGCAGGTTTTGGAGGACTTCCGGCCAGAGGTGTGCCATCTGAATAATTTCAACTACCAGTTGACCCCCAGCATTATACTGGAGATCCGCAAATGGGAACGTCAGTGGGGCTGCAGGTGCAAAATCCTGTATACCGCCCACGACTATCAGCTGGTCTGCCCGAACCACATGTGCCGCAATCCCAAGACCAATGAAAACTGCGAAAAGTGTCTGGGCGGACACTTTTTAAACTGCGTCAGGGGCAGATGCATCCATGGCTCCCTGGCCAAGAGCATGGTTGGCGCGGCGGAGGGCTATTTCTGGAAGCGGATGGGCGTTTACAAACAGATCGATACCATCATCTGCTGCTCGAATTTTATGAAGACCAGGCTGGACGCCAACCCTATATTTGCGGAAAAGACGGTGGTGCTGCATAATTTCGTGGACAGTGTGGAGCCCAAAACGGTCCAAAAGAAGGACTATGTGCTGTATTTTGGGCGATATTCTCAGGAAAAGGGCATCGAAACCCTGGTCCGGGCGGCGAAGGAGCTGCCGCAGATCCCGTTTGTTTTCGCCGGCGCCGGCCCTCTGGAGGGGCTTATGGAGGCTATTCCCAATATTCGAAATGTGGGTTTTCAGACCGGCGGGGCTTTGGAAAATCTGATTCGGCAGGCCCGGTTCACGGTCTACCCCTCGGAATGGTACGAAAACTGCCCCTTCTCCGTCATGGAAAGCCAGCTGTACGGCACCCCGGTTCTGGGGGCGGAGATCGGCGGCATCCCGGAGCTGGTGCATCACGGCACACTGTTTGAGAGCGGGAATCTTACGGAGCTGATAGAAAAAATCCAAAAAATGTGGCAGGAAGGCCCGGAGAAAACAGAGAAAACGGCTTTTCTATCCGTAAAAGAGTATGCGGAAAAAGTCTACCCCTGGGAAAAGAGGTAACCAATGACAAAAAAATTAAACGGCACCGTCATTGTGACCTATCGGTGCAATGCCCGGTGCAATATGTGCAATCGATACAAAGCCCCCTCCCGGCCGGAGGAGGAGATCAGCGTGGAGACCGTCCGCAAGCTCCCCCGGATGTATTTCACCAACATCACCGGCGGCGAGCCCTTTCTGC
>CAYRPL010000311.1:0-997 GCA_964426045.1 uncultured Alistipes sp.
GAAAAAGGTGGATCTGAACCTCTACGATTTCTATACCCTTGGCAAGCTGATCCACTATACCGCCGATGCCTTTACCTACGCCCATAACGACACCTTTACCACTAAGCTTGGAGACCACCGGGAATATGAAGTTCAGCTTCAGGAGCATTTCCTGCGCTACATGCAGGAGGATCCTCAGGTGGATACAAAAGTAGCCCGCAGCATTATGGAGGCCATCTACAGCTATCACCGGGAATACGGGGAATTGGAAGCCGATATCCGCACCGATTCCAAATTCGCCCTGACCGCCTGCTGCTGCGTTCTGGCTGTCCTGTTTACCAAGCCTATCCTCTGATCAAAGGAGCATCTTAAAAATGCACCGAGTCATTTCCATGTGCCTGGATGCCGCCATTTCGGCGGTGTTTCTGATACCACTGTTTCTGTATTTAAATAAGCGTACCTTCCACGATACCAAGCGTGCCATCGGATATATTTTGTTTGGCATTTACCTTTCCGCCATGTTTTCCGTGGTTGGCCTGCCGGATATACGATATATCCGCTTCAGTCCCCATTTTAATTTCAGACCATTTCTGTATATGTTCTCCGATCTGGGGAACAGCCTTCTGAACGTACTTCTGTTTGTTCCCCTTGGCTTTTTTCTTCCCCTGTTCTGGGAAAAATTTCACCGTCCCCATGTGACGGTGCTTCATGGATTTTTCATTTCCCTATTGATCGAAATTTTGCAGATTTTCACCTTCCGTGCCAGCGATGTAAACGACTTGATGACCAATACCCTTGGTACTCTTATTGGCTGGTGCATCGCCAAAGTCTTTCTGCATTTTTTCCATTTTTACATTCCAGGTATCCGCAGAAAAGAGGTCTACCTGGTCTGCATTGCCTCCTTTGCGGTGATGTTCTTCGTCCAGCCCTTTCTGGCAGACTGGATCTGGAGCATGATTTCCTATAAATAGCATTTTGGGCGGAGCCAATGGCTCCGCCCTCTTTCATGTCAGGTATG
>CAYRPL010000311.1:1007-1313 GCA_964426045.1 uncultured Alistipes sp.
AAGGTTCTGGGGGTAACCATCGTATCAAACTGAATGATAACACCCTCCTGGCCTCTGGGGATCCCAATGACACTGCCCTCACCGAATACCGGATGCAGTACCCGTTTGCCCACCAGTTCGCTGGTTTGGGCCGGACGGCTGTCCGTATCCTCCGTCCTTCGGATCTGCTCCAATGCCCGCTCCTCCAGCTCCGGGTCCAGAGGTACCGCGTACTCCACATTGTCCTTCTCCGCATTGAACAGGAATCGGCTGGGATAACGGAAGGAGCCGTCATAGTTGCTGCCCGCTGCATCCGACAGGAAGAGC
>CAYRPL010000312.1:0-1311 GCA_964426045.1 uncultured Alistipes sp.
GTCAACAGCTATATGCCGGAAACCAACGGCTACACTTACCTGCACGTATCGGAAATCGACTGCTTCGTCGAATGCGACCAGCCGCTTCGGGAACTGATTCTGCCGGAGCTGTCGGATAAAGAGCTGGCCATCGGCGAATACTGCGCGTCGCTGATCCCGGACCGCGCCACCATCTCGGTCGGCATCGGCACGATCCCGGCGGCAGTCTGCAACGCCCTTAAAAACAAAAAGGATCTCGGCGTCTTCACCGACATGATGTCCGACAGCATGGTGGATCTGGCCGAGAGCGGCGTCATCACCGGAAAGTACTGCATTACCAACCCTTATAAAATGACGACGTCCTTCATCATGGGCTCGCGGAAGCTCTACGATTTCGTGGATCACAACCCGGATGTCGTCTTCATGTCCGCCACCTACTGCAACCATCCGTTACGGATCGCGAAGCAGTCCAACATGTGCATCATCACTTCCGCGGTGGGCGTCGATCTCAGGGGGCAGATCGTCTCCTCGACCATCGGCGAGATGCAGTTCAGCGGCGAAGGCGGCCAGCCGAGTCTCAACCTGGGCGCGGCCCTTTCCACCGACCACAAAGGGCGGAGCATCATCGCCATGACTTCCAGTGTCATGGATTTCTCCGGCAATCTCGTGTCCAGGATCACCCCGTTTATCGCGGAGGGTGCGGCGGTCACGCTGACCAGGGAGGACGCGGACTACATCGTCACGGAAAACGGCATTGCCCATCTGAAAGGAAAATCCCTGCCGGATCGTTCCCGTGCGCTGATCGAAATCGCGGACCCGGCTTTCCGGGATGAACTGATCGAAGAGTACGAGCGCCGCTACTCGCGGAAATATTAAAATTATTCAGCCCGCGGGCTGCCAGGAACCGAATCAACCGAATAAAAAAATCAACTCCTGCCCTGCGTCGGAAATCCGGCGCGGAGCAGGAGCTTTTTGGTTTTATCGGTTAATCATGAATGAGGAACCCCCTCAGGGGATGCGTATTTTCAAAAAACGGATGCGCAAACACGGTTACTCAAAAAGCGGAGTGGAGAGATAGCGGTCGCCGCCGTCCGGCAGGAGCACGACAATCGTCTTACCTTCGTTTTCCGGCTTCTGGGCTTCCTGGATTGCGGTCCATACCGCCGCGCCGGAGGAAATCCCGATCAGAACGCCTTCCGAGGAATTTACGGCTTTGCCCGCCTCGAAAGCGTCTTCGTTCGTTACCGTGACGACCTCGTCGTAAATGTCCTGATCCAGTGTATCCGGCACAAATCCGGCGCCGATGCCCTGAATCTTATGAGCGCCGCTTCT
>CAYRPL010000313.1:0-1297 GCA_964426045.1 uncultured Alistipes sp.
GAAGTCATGATTTCGCGAAGCAACCCCAGGAGGCGCTCTTGCGGAATCGAAGCTGCATCCACGCTAACCTTCAGTGCTCGCATATCTCGCGCGATTTCAGCTTTCTCGGTCTCCAACACCCTGATTCTTTGTTGAATCGCTGGGCTATTCAGACCGCTCAAGACGGCCTCCACTGCGTTATCCAGTTTTTGGGATATCTCTCTGTCCTTTTTGATGAGCGCGTCCAGGCGGGCGACCGCGCCTGTCTGGATCTTCTCAGCCTGGTCTCGCAGGATCTTGAGGAGGCCATTCATGTCATCCGGCCGCCCCAACACCATCCTGACCGCCTCCGCAACTTTTTGCTCCAAATTGTCGGCGCTGATCGGTGCCGCGTCGCAATTATGCAAGCGCTTTTTCCCGGTGCACCGATAATAATTGTATTTTTGCTGGCTGGTTGTGATAGTCATTGCTGACTTGCAGCCAGCGCAGAACACCTTCCCTTTCAGTGGGTACTCCCGGTTTTTCGGCGGCCTGCCGCCCTGCTGGCGCTTGTTTTGTAACATTCTTTTCTGCACAGTTTCAAATGTTTCTTTGTCGACAATCGCCGGGATCGCGTCCGGAATACGGATTGCGTGAGCGCCATCCTTGCTATGCGTATTGCGGGTGCCATCCTCTCGATACGGAGATTGGCCATAGACCAGCGTGCCTATATACTTTTCGTTATGCAGCATATCATGAAGGCTGTTGGATCCGAAAGAGTTCCCCCGCTTGGTCTTAATCCCGTCAGCATTCAAGCCGGCAATGATATCCCGGTAGGATTTCCCGGACGCATACTCCCGGAAGATGCGGCGCACTACGACTGCCTCTTCCTCGTTGACTTCCAGTCGTCCGTCTTTGACTGCGTAACCCAGGGCAGGCTTGCCGCCGGTGTGCTGACCATTTCTGGCCATGAAACGCATCTTTTCTATGGTTTTCTGCCGACTCTGCAGAGCCCACATCTGGTTGAACAGTGCGTTGCTTCCCTCCATAAGGAAGTTGCCAGGATCCCGAAGATCCTGGCCGATCATGGGCTGCGTTACAGAGACGACCTGAACGCCCAGGGATGCCATCTCGTCGCGGAAGGCAAACCAGGACGTCATCCGCCGGAACATTCTGGACTGATCGTAAATCACAACGGTGTCAGCAATCCCCATGCGGAGCTGGCGCATCATCTCTTCGTATCTGGGGCGGGTTTCCTTCATGCCGGATACTGCCTCGTCAGCATAAATCCCCAAAATCGGGATATTCCTCTGATGGCACCATTCGGTGCACTTCCCCA
>CAYRPL010000314.1:0-1272 GCA_964426045.1 uncultured Alistipes sp.
CCGAGAACATGAAGGCCGAGGCCGAGGAGTGGCGCAACAAGCTCATCGAGGAGGTGGCTTCGACCGACGATGCTCTGATGGAGAAGTTCTTCGAGGATCCCGATTCGATTACCGCCGACGAGCTGCTGGCAGCTATCCGCAAGGCTACGATGTCGATGCAGCTGGTTCCCATGCTCTGCGGTTCGTCGTTCCACAACAAGGGTGTGCAGAAGCTGCTGGACTATGTGATGGCCTTCCTGCCTTCGCCCCTGGATGTACCCGCCGTTGAGGGTGTCAACCCCAAGACCGAGGAGGCCGAGCTGCGTAAGGCTGATGAGTCGGATCCCTTCTGTGGTCTGGCCTTCAAGATTGCCACCGACCCCTTCGTAGGTCGTCTGGCCTTCGTTCGCGTATACTCGGGTAAGCTGGATGCCGGTTCGTATGTGCTCAACGCACGCAGCGGCAAGCGCGAGCGTATCAGCCGTATCTACCAGATGCACGCCAACAAGCAGAACCCGCTGGAGACCGTAGGTGCCGGTGATATCTGCGCCGCCGTAGGTTTCAAGGAGATTCGCACCGGTGATACCCTCTGCGCCGAGAACGCACCTATCGTTCTGGAGCAGATGACCTTCCCCGAGCCTGTGATTGGTCTGGCCGTAGAGCCCAAGACCCAGAAGGATCTCGATAAGCTGGGCATCGCCCTGGGCAAGCTGGCCGAGGAGGATCCCACCTTTACGGTGAAGACCGACGAGGAGAGCGGCCAGACCGTGATTAGCGGTATGGGTGAGCTGCACCTCGATATCATCGTTGACCGTCTGCGTCGTGAGTTCGGTGTAGAGATTAACCAGGGTGCTCCCCAGGTTAACTACAAGGAGGCTCTTACCCAGACCGTTCAGCACCGTGAGGTATTCAAGAAGCAGACCGGTGGTCGTGGTAAGTTCGCCGACATTATCTTCGAGATTGGTCCCGCCGAGGAGGGCAAGATGGGCCTGACGTTCGTCGATGAGGTGAAGGGTGGTAACGTGCCCAAGGAGTTCATCCCCGCCGTACAGAAGGGCTTCGAGGCCGCTATGGCCAACGGTGCTCTGGCAGGCTACAAGATGGACTCGATGAAGGTTACCCTGAAGGATGGTTCGTTCCACCCCGTGGACTCGGATCAGCTTTCGTTCGAGATTGCTGCCCGCAACGGTTACCGTGCCGCTGCTCCCAAGGCCGGTTCGGTGATTATGGAGCCTGTAATGGCTGTCGAGGTGGTAACGCCCGAGGAGTCGATGGGTGACATCATCGGTGACC
>CAYRPL010000315.1:0-1272 GCA_964426045.1 uncultured Alistipes sp.
AGCCGCAGCCATGTTTTCTTCACCTCCAACGAGCCTGACACCGCCCCCATCGCCGCCCCCGCCTCCGAATCCGTAAACTACGACGGCATCGCCCCCATAGAGCAGGTCACCGAGGAAGCGGAAAACACCATCCCCGCGGAAGCTTCCCCCAGCACCACGGCCCCCGCCATAGAGCCAACTGTGCCCGCAACCACCCCCGTGGATCAGACCATTGCGCCCACTGCGGAAGCCACCGTGCCCGCCACAGCTGCCCAGATGCCGGAAGCCACCGAAGAGACCATTGCGGAGGAAACGGTTCTCACCGCCACCGAACCCGTTATGGCGAAAGCTCTCAGAACTTCCTCCAACACCTACGAATACTACGATTCCGACACCCAGCAGTGGATGGTCGCCGAAGTGGTCTACGAAGATATCCCCGCCTGGACCGTAGAGATCTACCTTCTCCCCGGTGCCTACACCCACGAGGCTGTCTATGAGCTGCTGGAGACCCTTCAGGGCTTCCGCCACGAATTGTTCATTGTTCTGGCAATTTCCGGCCTGCTTTTCGCCATTTTCTTTGTTTATCTGTGCTGCGCCGCAGGCCGCAAGGCCGGGTTTCGGCCTTTTAATTGTTTTACGTGGGCTCGCCGGACGGCCGAACGCCGGGCGGGGCGTCGGTCAATGCGGCCGGCTGAATTGCCTGCCCCTGGATCTTTACACCGGTCTTGCCGTGGGCGCCGTCTGCCTCATCGCCGTTCTCGGCGCCGAGGGCACGAATCACCTGCTGGAGCAGAAAATGGAAGTCGGCTTCATCTTCGCCATCTGCATGGCCTACCTGGGCTGTCTGGTAGCTGTGGGCTTCCTTTACGGCCTGGTGGCCCAGTTCAAGACCCCCCGCCGCTACTGGCTGAAAAACACCCTCTGCGCCCGTTTCTTCCGTTTTGTGATCCGTTTCGCCAAATGGCTGGAAACCTGGCTGAGCCAGAAGGGCCTCCCCTTCCTGGGCAAATGGATCAAAAAGCTCTGGAAATTCTCCGTCAAAGCTGTTCTCTGGACCTTCCGCACCTGCGAAAAGCTCCTCCGCCGGACTTGCTGTACCTGCAAAACGGTACTCCACTGGGTTCTGACCTTAATCCGCAAGATTTCCCACTGGTTTACAAAAAAGCTGCGCCGTTTCCTCAGCCTGCTGCCTCTGACCTGGCAGTGGCTGCTGGCAGGCTTCATGATCATCTTCGTCCTGCTCATCGCCATCGACGGCTTCAAGGACGGCAGCGACGTTGCCCTGCCCCTGGG
>CAYRPL010000316.1:0-1270 GCA_964426045.1 uncultured Alistipes sp.
CAAAGAAACGCTCCGTTACACCGGGATCCATAGGTTTTTCCTGATAAACGAAATCTAACAAACTCATATCGAAACCTCCTGAGAATTTTAACCAACCGAATCCCGTTTTTCGGCAAGTTTCTTGTATCATACTACCAAGAATCCCAAACTCCGTCAATATGGAACTTTTAGTTGTCCTTACAGCAACATAGATTTGTCTTTGATGGTCCCGTCATCCGTTTTGTGGCAATCAGCATATGCTTCGTAAAGACGAGTGAGCATGGATTTTCCGCCACAAAAACCCGCTCTCATCGCGAACCGGTCCTCAGACTTGTGTGGCGATCCCCAAAAAGAAGGGCAATGTGCGGATCATAGACCAATCCGGATTTTGAAAGAGCGAAAAAGGATATTATTAACCCCGGTATCTTTGAGATACCGGGGCAATTTACTGAAAATCCGGGGATTTGAACATACGGGCAAAGGAAAAGTGGAACTCTCTGCACAAATTTTCGAGGAAAACCACCTCCAGCGTTTCCGGCAGGATATTTTGCTCCAAAAGCTGAAGCTCCGCAACATCGATATCCAGTCGGGAAGCCATTTCCTCCATGGTCAGATTGTGCTTGCGCCGAAGGGCGCGAATGTTCTCAAAGAAATTCAGAGTGTGTTCAGAATACGCCATAGTCACCACCTAGTCACCACTTTCATACCACTATACTAACACTTTAGATGTATAAATTCAAGATATATGTTGCTATAATGTTATCACATTGTGAGCGAGGTGTTACTATGGCAACGAATAAGATCCAATCTGGTGTTCGCTTTGAGCCGGAACTATTATATAAAATCACACATGTTGCAAAGTATAATAAGCGTTCATTAAATGCTCAGCTGGAATTCCTTGCCCAGCAGTGCGTCAAGGAATTCGAAGAAGAAAACGGCGAGATCGAGCTGGATTACAACCAGGTCTACAAACGATAAGAAAACCATATCCACACCGGGCGGCCATTGGCCGCCCCTTCTTTTTTCTCCCCGCAAATCCCGCCGAAATATCAGTTTACATTTCTCCCAAACCATGCTAAAATAATTAGGTTAAAGGATATTTTCCACCGAATTTACAAAAAAGGAGTCGGCATATGAAAGGCATCATTCTGGCCGGTGGTTCCGGCACCCGTCTGTATCCGCTGACGAAGGTCACTTCCAAGCAGCTGCTGCCCATTTATGATAAACCCATGATCTACTATCCCCTGTCCACCCTGATGCTGGCAGGTATTCGGGATATTCTGATCATTTC
>CAYRPL010000317.1:0-1255 GCA_964426045.1 uncultured Alistipes sp.
GTTTGCGTTTCTGGCCATCATCGTCACACCTCTGCTGTGGTCGGTTTCTATGTCCTTTGACCGCAGCGCCACCACCCATCTGCCGGAATTTTCCCTGATTCCCCATGAGCCCTCCCTGTTTAACTACACGGCAGCGGCCAAGATGATCGATCTGCCCCAGTACTTCAAGAACACCGTCATCATTGTTGTTGTGAATACCTTCCTGGCAGTTCTCTTCTCCATGATGTGCGGCTTCGCCTTTGCCAAGCTGAAATTCGTGGGCAAGAAATTCTGGTACATCTTCATGCTGGCGGTCATGATGGTTCCCTTTGAGTCCCGTCTGGTGCCCCTATTCCTGCAGTACAAGGAGTGGGGTCTGCTGAACACCTGGTGGCCTCTGATCCTGGGTCAGTTCGCCTATGTCTACGGCACCTTCTTTGCAAGAAGCTACATCAGTTCCATCCCTGACTCCCTGGCGGAATCCGTCTATATCGACGGTGGCAGCGAGTGGCGGGTGTTCTTCAGCATCATCGTGCCCCTGTCCAAGCCCATTATGTCCACTCTGGCGATCCTGCAGGTCATATCTAACTGGAATGCCTACCTGTGGCCTCTGGTTGTTATCCGTGACTACAAGAAGCAGATGATCTCCGTTGGTGTTGCCTTGTTCAACGCTAACCAGAACGCCATGTATTATGGACCCCGTATGGCGGTTGCCGTCCTCAGCGCCATCCCGCTGGTTGTCCTGTATCTGATTCTTCAGAAGCATATCGTGGCAAGTATCGCAGTCTCCGGCATCAAACAGTAATATGCACAGATATTCTGTGTGTATATAAATTACTTAGGAGGAAACACAATGAAAAAGCTGATCGCTATGCTGCTGGCTCTGACCATGGTTCTGTCCCTGGCTGCCTGTGGCGCAAAAGAAGAGGCAACCGCTACTACGGAAGCTGTTGCTGCAGCACCCGCTGTCACTGAAGCACCCGCTGTCACTGAAGCTGCTGCCGACAACGGCCTCGATCCCAACGAGAAGGTAACCCTGCGTCTGTATGGTACCGCCAACTTCATCGACGTTGGCCCCGATGGCATGATCGACCTGGTTTCCGGCGTTGAAATGCCCGGCTACAACGAGCTGATCGCTGCTTGGAACGAGAAGTATCCCAATGTTGAAATCATCGTTGAGACCTGCCCCTGGGACAACTGGATCACCTCCATTACCACTGCTGTTCAGGGTGGCGGCGTTGACATCATCCTGCACGGCGCAACTCTGACCGAACTG
>CAYRPL010000318.1:0-1245 GCA_964426045.1 uncultured Alistipes sp.
TGTGTGGTCGACTACCTATAATAGTCTTCCTGCAGACACAGAGTTTGTTGTTGTATGCTACCAGGTAGATATGACAACAAGTTCAGCCATGTCGGAGATAGTAACCTATGGATTCAAAACTTTGCCTGCATCGACACCAATACCGGAAGAGCTCTTTCAATTTACGGTTGAGACAACCGAAAATTCATTCAGCCTGACGGTGACGCCTAGTAGTGAGGAGTATTACATGGGTGAGTGCTTTATTAAGTCAGACTACGAAGCAAAGGTTGCTCAGTATGGGTCAATTGATGCGTATATGAAAGAGTACATTGCAACCGAGTTTTCAGGAATGAGTTTTGAGTTCGTTCTCCCGCTTTTATATGATTATAACCTCTTTGTTCACAAGGGTAATTGGACAGTAGGATATAGTGACTTGCCTTCCAATACAGAATTTATTGTTGTTACATATTTGCTTGATATGTCTACCTGCAATGCTTTGTCGGATGTTACAACCTGCGAGTTTAAGACCCTGCCTTCGGCCACCGCTTCGGCTGCCAACCGCACCATAAATTCATTGGGCCACAAAAGGTTGTCAGAACTGATTCGCAGCAATAAGTAAAACCAACCTGTTTTAATGTGTTAAATTCGGAGTAACATTGTAAGACGCCTCATTTTTCTGTTGCTCCGCCGCTCGGGTTCTGAAAAGAGCCCGGGCGGTTTTTTCAATTAAAAATTCAAAATTCACAATTCACAATTGAACAGGGAGGACTGAGGGAAATTCATAATTCACAATTCACAATTTTCTACATTAAGAATAATTCCTCATTCCAAACTTCCAATTCCTAATTCAAAAATTGCTCATTGCTCATTGAATTGCAACTCGTTGGAGATTGCCACGGTCGCTGTGCTCCCTCGCAATGACTGACTGAAACTAAAAACGAGTTGCATAAACGACTCATCTTTAGTTAATTGCTCATTGCTCATTACTCATTACTAATTGCTCATTAAAGTCGTGCGGGTAACAAAAATGCTACCTGTGAGGCATAGGAATCGGGCAGGGGAGTGAGCTGTGGCACCAAAAAAGAGTTGCAAAGAGGGGAAAAGGGCGATGATTTTTGGCCAATTTATAAAATTTCTCGAAAAATATTTGGCGGAATCGAATTTTTGTTCTATCTTTGCACTCGCTTTGGAAGAATAACATATCCAAAAGTGTTGGTGCCATAGCTCAGTTGGTAGAGCAAAGGACTGAAAATCCTTGTGTCCCCG
>CAYRPL010000319.1:0-1245 GCA_964426045.1 uncultured Alistipes sp.
GTGGAAAATATGCGTTGGGACAACGAAATGACTGTCGAGAGTGTGGTTACGTTAATTAAGGAATAAGCTGCGCATCCAAAAATCCTTCCCCGGGGGAAGGCTTCGTGTTTGCGGCACATTATATATTAAGGAGGTTTTGCCATGTCCTCATCCTTGAAGGTATCTTCCCGCAATCAGTCCATGGAGGTCTGCAAGCTCATCGCTTCTATCTTCGTGATCCTGATCCACGTCCCCCTGCCGGGGAAAATGGGGCAGATCGCTGCCTGTCTTGCCCGGTTTGCGGTGCCGGTGTTCTTTGCCATTTCCGGATTTTTCAGCTACAATGTGGGCTGGAAAAAGCTGAATAAACGGCTGATTCACATTATTTGGCTGAATATCGCCGCCATCGGCGTGTGCCTGCTGTGGGGCTGCATCCATGAGATTGTACAGGGGGACAATGTGCTATTGTATCTGATGGCAAAGCTGGACCCCAAGGCAGAGGACATTGCCACCTGGTTTGTGCTTCAGGTGAACCCCTTCAGCGGCCATCTGTGGTATCTGACCGCAATTTTCCTGTGCTACGGTACGCTGTGGCTTTATGTCCGCTTCTTCGGAAACGGGGAAGTGAACTATACCCCCCTGTACATCTTAAGTGTCGGGCTGATCTGCTTCCACATCGCCATGGGCGAAATGGCTATTGGAGTGGAGGCTCAGGTATCCCACGAGCTGGTGCGAAATTTCCTATTTTTCGGTCTGCCCATGTTTTCTCTCGGCATCTTTCTGCGGCAGTATCAGGACCGGATCTTGGAGAATTTCAACCTGAATGGCTGGAAACTTATGGGTCTTGTGGCGCTGGGGGCTCTGCTGAGCCTGCTGCAATGGTACGGCATGGGAAGCGGTGAGCTGCCCATCGGTATGCTCCTGCTGGTTCCTGCCCTGATGCTGTGGATGGCAAGCCATCCTTCCCTGACGAAAAATGCTTTCTTAAGTAAGATCATCAACCTTTTCGGCGGGGTATCTACCTCCGTGTACATCGTACATCTTGTGATCTACGACGCCTACAATACCTATCTTGGCTGGAAATTCGACTGGCTCAGGGGCAGAAAACAGGAGCTGCTGGCAACCGCTTTTGTCACCGTGGTAACGCTGGTGAGCTGCTTTGTGTGGCAGATTTTGGTGAACGGGGTTAAAAAGCTTGTAAAAAAGAAGTAAAATCTAAGAGCTGTCATCCAAGGTTTTACTGCGAAGCTCCCTCGAAGCGATTCG
>CAYRPL010000320.1:0-1236 GCA_964426045.1 uncultured Alistipes sp.
CTCCCGCGGCAATCCTACTGTTGAGGCGGAAGTGATTCTGGCCGATGGTACCATTGGTCAGATGATGGAGAAGGTGGAGTTGGCTCCCCAGCGCCCCCGCAAGACCGACGAGGAGATTGCTGCCAAGTGCGGTGGCTGGGCTGCTCACGGTAAGGGTCAGCGCGAGAAGTACAACATCATCACCTCGCTTGAGCTGAAGTCGGAGGTGATGGAGCAGAACAACATTCGCCTGCAGGCCAAGTATCGCGCCATCGAGGAGAACGAGGTTCGCTACGAGGAGATTATGTGCGAGGATGCCGAGTATGTAATCGTAGCCTTCGGTTCGTCGGCCCGTATCTGCGCCGCCACGGTTGAGATGGCTCGCGAGCAGGGTCTGAAGGTAGGTCTGTTGCGTCCTATCACCCTCTACCCCTTCCCCACCAAGGCTATCGCTGCTTTGGCAGAGCGTGGTGTCAAGGGCTTCCTCTCGGCCGAGCTGAACGCCGGTCAGATGGTCGAGGATGTACGCCTGGCAGTAAACGGCAAGGCTCCCGTTGAGCACTATGGCCGTCAGGGCGGTATGATCTTCGCTCCGGATGAGGTATTGAATGCATTGAAAGAGAAACTTATTAAATAAGAATGGCTATGGCAGAAGTTGAAATCAAACAGGAGAACTTGGTCTATGCAAGACCTAAGCTGCTGACCGATAATGTGATGCACTATTGCCCGGGCTGTAGCCACGGTACGGTGCACAACCTGGTAGCCGAGGTAATCGCCGAGCTTGGCCTTGAGGGCAAGACGGTGGGCATTTCGCCCGTAGGTTGCTCGGTATTCGCCTACAACTATATCAATGTCGATTGGGTACAGGCTGCCCACGGCCGCGCACTGGCAGTTGCTACCGCCATCAAGCGCCTCTATCCCAACAATATGGTCTTCACCTACCAGGGTGACGGCGATATGTCGGCTATCGGTACCGCCGAGACGATTCACGCCGCAGCTCGTGGTGAGAACGTGGTGGCTATCTACATCAACAACGCAATCTACGGTATGACCGGAGGTCAGATGGCTCCTACGACCCTGATTGGTATGAAGACCGCCACGACCCCCTATGGTCGCGATCCGCGTCTGAATGGTTATCCCTACAAGATTGCCGAGATGATGGCTCACCTCACGGGTACGACCTACATCACCCGTCAGAGCGTTCACACCCCCGCCAACGTGCGCAAGGCCAAGAAGGCTATCCGCACCGCCTTTGAG
>CAYRPL010000321.1:0-1231 GCA_964426045.1 uncultured Alistipes sp.
CTTGATAATGGGAACATCCATGATCAGCGGCAGATTTTCGTAGGGCGTATCCAGCTGGAAGATCACACCGCCGTCCTCCGTGGCCTCCACATTCAGCACATGGCGGAAGCGGTATTTATAATAGTCATTCTGCATGGCCTGATTGTAAGTCGCCACCACATCGGTGATGGTGACCTTGGTGCCGTCGGAGAAGGTCGCGTTGCTCTCTAAGTAAAAGGTCCAGTTCCGGCTGTTGGTGGACACCTTGTAGCCGCTGCAAAGGATGGGATAGGCCACCTTGTTGCTGCTCACCGCGAACAGTCCCTGATACATCAGGCTCATCAGCACACGGTTGGTATAGTCACTGCCGAAAATGGGATTTAAGTACCGGTCAGGGTAGTAAGCCAGCGTCAGCTCCTGATCCGGCTCCTCTTCCACCACCAGATCCTCCGGATCCTGCCCATCCATCAAAATGGCATCGCCGGTGGCCACATAGCCGGAATTGTCAATGGCATTGGTGCAGCCGGAGAAAACAGGAAGCGCCATTGCCAGCACAAGAAGCAAAGCTATGAACTTTTTCATTTTCTCCCCTCCCTGCAGGTGATCACTGCACCCTGAGATCCCCGCTTGCCCTTCGTCACCCGATGGGACCAATAGCGGTCACTCTCACAGTATGTACAGGCATCGCTGATCTCAATGTGTTCCACACCGGCCCGGCGCAGAACCAGCGCGTTGATGGCTTTCAGATCCAGAAAATACTTTTCGCCCCGCTGCTCGATGGAAGCCTTGGCTTCCTCACCGAACGCGGCGATCATGGCATCGGGAACATCGGCATCGGTCTCAAAATGGCACTGCCCGATATTGGGCCCAATGGCTGCCCGAATATTCCCGGGGTCACAGCCAAAGTTTTCCACCATGGCCTCCACCACCTTCCCGCCGATGCCCTTGGCGGTCCCCCGCCAGCCCGCGTGAGCCGCCCCCACCGCGCCCGTCACCGGGTCATGGAACAGCAGCGGCGTGCAGTCGGCGGTAAAGATCACCAGCGTCACCCCCGGATCATTGGTCACCAGACCGTCACACTCCGGGTAATTGCGGTGAAGAAACCCATTGCAGTCCTTCCGGGAAACCACCCGAACGATATCCGAGTGGGTCTGCAAGGTCGTGACAATTTTCTCCGGTTCAAAGCCCAAAGCTTTCCCCAGGATCCGAAAATTCGCCTCCACGTTCTCAGGAGAATCCCCCCGGCCCACCG
>CAYRPL010000322.1:0-1229 GCA_964426045.1 uncultured Alistipes sp.
CTAAGCTCTTGATATAGTCCAGTTTCTCCAAAACACCCCATAAATCGCCCATGCCGTCCCCATCGCCATCCTTAAACGACCGGGGCCAGACCTGGTAAAATACTTTGTCCTTGTACCATCTGTTTCGCTGCATAAATGCACACTCCTTTTTGTGTAAAACCTTCCCTATAGGGGGAAGGTGGCAGCCCGTAAGGGCTGACGGATGAGGGGCTGCCGTACAAATTTGCCTGAAAATATACATAATATGACTGCATTCTGCGCCCCTCATCCGCCTCCGCTTCGCTTCGGCACCTTCCCCGAGGGGGAAGGGAAAGGGGGCATACATATATTTTCATTATACCACACCAAACCCCTCCCGTCATCTAAAATCTCGTTGACATCCCCAATTTCTGACTTTACAATAAAAGAAAAGACGAAAGGGCGGCAACCTTATGATCACCTGTACTGACGGTATTTTCCATATTCGGACGGAAGGTTATTCCTATCTTTTTCGGATCAATTCCTACAAGATTCCCGAACATCTGCACTTTGGCGTACCGGTTTTTGACGGGGATTGGGAGGCTTTGTCCTGCCGGCCCGGTTTGGGCTGGGGCAGCAGTGTATTGCTGAATTCTGAGGATACGGCAAGTTCCCTGGATTTTCTGGCCCTGGAATGGAGCGGCAGCGGCCGGGGCGATTACCGGGAAAGCCCGGTGGAGCTGGCGGGCAGACCCACGGATTTCCGGTACGAAGGCTATGAAATTCTGGACGGTTCGCGGGCGGAAATGACCAGCCCGCTGCCTCAGGCCCATGGGGCGCTGGAAACGCTGAAGGTTACCCTGCGTCAGGAGGGGGCGAAGCTGCATCTTTATTACACCGCCTTCCCCACGGCTCTGGTGCGGCGGACGGTGCTGGAAAATTGCGGAGATTCGCCTCTGAAGCTGAACAAGCTTATGAGCTTCTGCATGGACATTCCCGGAAGCTACACCATGGCCACCTTCAACGGCGGTTGGATCGCGGAGATGCGGCGGCTGGACACTCCTGTGGGAGCCAGCAAGGTGGTCAGCGAAAGCCTGACAGGATCTTCCTCCAACCGGCATAATCCGGGCTTTCTGCTCTTTGAACCGGAGGCTACGGAGGCGGAGGGACGGGTATTTGGCTTCAATCTGATCTATTCCGGCAATCATTATGCTGCTGCGCAGCAGTCATTGCAGGGGCTGACCCGGGTGATGCAGGGTGTGAACCCCAGC
>CAYRPL010000323.1:0-975 GCA_964426045.1 uncultured Alistipes sp.
ACTACAACGAGGCTCAGCTGATCTGCATCGAAGACTGCACCAAGCTGTGCTTCGCCAGCCCCAAGACCTACTTCGTCACCAGCGCTTCTCTGGAAGGCTTTACCCCCTCCGCTGCTGATTCCAGCAACTTCCGTGACGCTTACCTGAAGTAAGAAACACACTGGGATGGGGCGGTCCGCCGCCCCATCCTTTTCCCTAAAATAACGCTGTCATTGCGGACCGGTTCGCAATGACAGTACCATCCCCCTTGAAATCTGACAAATCCCAATCGCCTGTTCGATTGGGGATTGTCAGCTTTCAATGTTACTATCCAGGAGAGTGAGACTATGAAAAACTATGTGATCCGCCGTGTTCTTCAGCTGATACCGGTGCTTCTGGGCATCAGTATCCTCATTTTCGCCGTTATGAAAATGATCCCCGGCGACGTTATCTCCGGCATCCTCGGCATCGAGGCTACCCCGGAGCTGCGCGCCCAGCTTGCCGCAAAATATGGCCTTGACCGGCCCTATATCGTCCAGTATTTTGACTGGATCGGCGGCGTCCTCCGGGGTGACTTCGGCGAATCCATCCGAACCTCCGCACCGATCCTGCCCGAGATCCTGAGCCGCCTGAAGGTCACCGCTCAGCTGACCATCATGGCCGCCATTATCTCCTGGATCATCGCCATCCCTCTGGGCATCCTGGCTGCCGTGAACCGCAACACCTGGATCGACCGCTTTGTCCGTGTCTTCGCCCTGCTGGGTGTCTCCGTTCCCGGCTTCGCTCTGTCCATCCTGCTGGTGCTGGTGCTTTCCCTGGTGTTCAACTATTTCTCCCCTTTGGGCTATGTGAGCTTCTTTGAGGATCCCCTGCGGAATCTGGAGATCATGATCTTGCCTGCCCTGGTGCTGGGTGTTACCATTTCCGGCTCCGTCATGCGTATGACCCGTTCTTCCGTGCTGGAGGTTCTGCGCCAGGACTTTATCAAGACCGTCC
>CAYRPL010000323.1:985-1225 GCA_964426045.1 uncultured Alistipes sp.
TCCGGGCCAAGGGCGCCAGCGAGCGGGTTGCCATCTTCAAGCACGCCCTGCGCAACGCCCTGATCCCCATTGTCACCCTGATCGGTATGCAGATCGGCTCCCTGCTTGGCGGCGCCGTCATCGTGGAACAGATCTTCTCCCTGCCCGGTCTGGGCCAGCTGACCCTGACGGGCATCAACCAGCGTGACTATCCTGTGGTCCAGGGCTGCGTTCTGGTGATCGCATTCATTTACGTTATTG
>CAYRPL010000324.1:0-1221 GCA_964426045.1 uncultured Alistipes sp.
GCCAAATGTTGCAGATGTACCTGGCTCCGAAGGCGCTGGGGAGTACCTACATTATTATTGTGCGAAGATCCTTCGACTTCGCGCTTTGCGCTCCGCTCAGGATGACAAGACTTTTTTATACTGCTTGTGTAATGACAATGGGCTCACCGTTACAGGTGAGCTTCCCGTTTTCCACGGTGACGGTGCTTCCATCCATATGGTTAACGTAGCTGCCATCCGGGAAGGGGACAGCCAGGCTGGCGGACTTGCCCTTCAGGCTGAAGAGGCCCAGCTTTTTGCTGCGAGCATTGGTTCTCAGCAAAATGGCGATGTCGCTGTCATCGTCGCTGGAGCAGTGGATGTAATCGTCGCTGGACAGCACCTCCTTCTTCACCCGGTTCAGCCGGGCCAGCAGGGGGGTGATATCCTTGCCGGTATCTCTGGGGAACACATCCTTCTCAAACAGGCTGGGAGTGTGGTCGCAGCAGAATTCCTGACCGGCGTAAAGCAGGGTGGAGCCCTTCAGGCAATACAGGAAGGCAGTGAAGTTACGCAGCTGCTTTTCGTCCTTGATGAACTGGCAGATCCGGGGCTGGTCGTGGTTTTCCAGGCACCGCATCTTGATATAGTTATCAGGATACTGACACTCCTGGAAGTTCAGCACATCCATGTAGTTGGACAGATGGCACTGACCCTGGATGTAGCGGTCGAAAACGTCACGGATGTCATAGTCGTATTCCATATCGAAGGCCCGGAACATTTCGTAGTCGCTGCAGCTGTACATACCCATCTGCCGGTTCATCAGGGCGAAGGCGCCCATATAGGTCTCTGCCAGCCAGATGCAGTCGGGGCGAACCTCCGCCACGGCGGCACGGGCCTTGCACCAGAATTCCACGTCCACCATAGATGCCACATCGCACCGGAATCCGTCCACGACGGCTGCCCACATCTTAAGGCTTTCGATCTGGTAATCCCACAGCTCCTTGCAGCGGTAGTCCAGGTCCACCACGTCTGTCCAGTCACCCACCCGGTTGCCCATATTGCCGTCGGGCTTGCGGTAGAAGAACTCGGGATGTTCGGATACCAGGGTGGAGTCGGGAGAGGTATGGTTATAGACAACGTCGATGATGCATTTCATACCTTTTTCGTGGATCGCATCCACCAAACGGCAAAAATCCTCCATGGTGCCATACTCCGGGTTTACGGTGCGGTAATCCCGGTTGGCATAGGGGCAGCCCAGAG
>CAYRPL010000325.1:0-1218 GCA_964426045.1 uncultured Alistipes sp.
TGAAGAACGGCGACTTCGACTGCATCGCTGTGGCCGGCGGCAACGCAGATGCCATCATGGCATCCAACTCTGACATTATCAAGTCCGGCTTCAACTTCTATGTTGACCCCAAGGAGACCGGCAACGTCATTCTGCTGCAGAAGGGGGCTGACGATCTGACCGACATCGTCAACCAGATCCTGGCTGAGTCCGAATCCTACTGGGGCCCCTGGTACGATGCCGCTAAGGAGATCTCCGGTATCGACCAGCCCTATGATGATGATGGCAATGCCATTACCGACCCCTCCGGCGAATAAGTTTTACATCGCAAGACCGGCAGCCAAACGGTTGCCGGTCTTGATTCGGTTTTCTGAAAGGATTAATTTATTATGGATTTTAGCCAGTTTATTCCCAATATGATTGAGATTTGGCAGAAATATTGGCGGATGTTCCTGTTCGAGGGCCTGAAAAACACCGTGATCCTGACATGCATCTCTGTGCTGCTGGGCACGGTCCTTGGCGCGCTGGTGGCCCTGATGCGGATGTCCAAGTCCAAGATTCTGCGTTTTATCTCTTCTGCCTATATCGAAGTGATCCGCGGCACGCCCATTCTGCTGCAGCTGTACATTTTCTATTTTGTGCTGCCCAATCTACTGCCGTTTTTGAAGCTGAGCCAGTTTATGTGGGTCTCCATCGCCCTGTGTGTCAACTCTGCCGCTTACGTTTCCGAGGTTATCCGCTCCGGCATTCAGGCAGTGGACAAGGGCCAGACCGAAGCCGCCCGGAGTCTTGGCATGAGCGAGAGCCAGACCATGATGAAGATCATCCTTCCCCAGGCAGTCCGGAACATTCTGCCTGCTTTGGGCAATGAGTTTATCATGATGCTGAAGGAAACCTCTCTGGCATCCACCTTCTTCCTGTACGACCTGATGACTGTCCGTCAGATTATCACCGGTGCCACATCTCTGACGCTGGAGCCCATGACCATTGTGGCCATTATCTATCTGTGCATGACCTACCCGTTGAGCAAACTGGTAGGCCATTTCGAGAAGAAGCTGGCCAGCCCCAATAGTTACAAAAACCGCAAGAAAAAGAACGCTGTAAAGGAGGCCGTTTAACATGGAAATGATCAAAACCGTTGATCTGCGGAAGTCTTTCGGCGATCTGCACGTTCTTACCGGTGTCAGCGAGACCATCCACAAGGGTGAAGTCGTCTCCATCATCGGCCCCTCCGGCGGC
>CAYRPL010000326.1:0-301 GCA_964426045.1 uncultured Alistipes sp.
GCTTTGCGGTAGGACCGTCGAGGACGCCGGTCCCTACAAACCATCCCATTATCTGAACGATAAATCCCGATTTGTATTTTCATCATATCACAGTGTTTCACAAAAAACAAGCGGCGGGTAGAAAATACCCGCCGCTTCGTATTTACCTGTAATCGCTGATTTCCTTTACTTCTCCACGATGGAATAGCCCAGTTTGGTCAGCAGCTCAGGGGCCGTTACGATGAGATTCTCGTCGTAGACATAGTATTCATAATCCTGGGTTTTCCATCTCGCGCCTGCCCGTTGCGCCAGATGGGAAGAC
>CAYRPL010000326.1:311-1215 GCA_964426045.1 uncultured Alistipes sp.
TCGTGATACAAGCATGCCGTTTCGCGGTCATATTCTTTGTGTCGAAGCCGGGCTTCTCTGCCGGATCCTCGGGGTTCTTAAGGGGTCTGGCAGCAATATCCTTCTTTTCCAGGGGCAGAAACTCCCGCAGCAGATGATAGGCGTTCCATCTTGCGTGCTCCTGGGCAATCAGCGCATTGCGGGCCGTGGCCGTGAAATAGGCCTCATAGGGATATTCTCCCCGGTGCTGATGCCGCTGCTTGATCAGATCAATATTGTTGCCCTTGCCGTCTTTAACATAATCGAGGCCCAGCAGGTTGAGCTGGACACGCAGGTTCATGGCCGCATGAATATTGGAGTACAGCGTAAAATAATCAAAGCCATTCCAGGCTTTTTCCGCCGTTTCCCGGACATACTGCTCAAAATCTTCCCGATCCTTTTCTTTGGCAAGTTTTCTGGCGGTGTATACCTCGTTCAGCTTTTTTGCGATCATCGCCAGACTGTCATTGACGATCACATCGTGGGTGAACACCCGCTCGCTTTTGCCGAAATAGGAGACCCGCGCCTCGTCCTCCGTGTAAGATACTTCGCTGCGAACAAACATATGGAAATTCTCCATTCCCAGAAGCATCGCCTTCAGCTTGGCGCCGATCTCGATATTGCCGCAGTCGTCCTCGGTGGCTACGAATATCATCGAATAGCCGCCCTTTTGAACCTGCTTTTTAATTCCGGCAAGCACATTTCGGGAAGCAGGGGCCTTGTTCAGCACATCGGTATCATACGGTACATCAGGAAGGGGGAAATAGTCCTGAGAATCCAGCTCCGACAGCGCGCTTTTCACATCGGCCAGTTCCCAATCGTCGGCGTCTGTGTTTTTGTCGCAGATATGATAATGGATGGGAAGCAGCTTGTAGGTGTCCCTGTC
>CAYRPL010000327.1:0-1211 GCA_964426045.1 uncultured Alistipes sp.
CAAGATTCTTTAAGAGATACGCACCATAGTCAGCACGTTCTTTGCCCTTCTGCTCCTCTTCAAGGATGCGACGACCAATCTGCCAATACATCTGTACACGGCTAAAATCGACACTGCGCACAGCATGCTGCCTCGCGGTCGCAATAATCTCTCGCACCTCATTGTAGAGTCTGCTTACCTCTTGAATCTCCTTATTCATAACGCCTGTATATCAAATTCCTTGTAAAATTAGCACATCTTTCGTAAATAACCAAATTATCCGATCTTCTGCAAATGCCACATCTGGTGTCCGAAGAATTGCTTGGTGCCGACACGCTTAAAGCCGAGCGAGGTGTATAACTTCTCGGCTTTGGGGTTGGCGCAATCGACTATCAGGCCCACCCGCTCGTGCCCCTCGGCAAAGGCCTTGTCGCAGAATGCCGCCACCAACGCCCGCCCTACGCCAAGGCCCCGAAATGCGGGCAAAACACCCACCGAGTCGAGATAAACCTCGCCCGCCTCGGTCTCGTCGGCGATGATAGGAGTGTGTCCGATTTGCTCACGCAAAACCGCAAAAGTCCCCTCGCGTAACTCCGCCAGCCGTGCACCATCGTAGCCCACGACAGCACCCGCCCGGGTCTTCTCAACCTCCGCTACAAGGGCATGCTGCCAACTGTACTGTGTGCCCTTGCGACGTGCAACCTCGGTCAGCACCGCGAGGTAATCATCCCCGCAATAGGCCCGCAACGCCGCCTCATCGCCAATCGCCATCGCAACCGCTTGGGCAATCACCTCCGCATCCTCCGGCCCCGCCGGCCGCACCTCTATTCTTGCTCTTCTCATGCTACAAAGTTAGCAATTTTCTACATCTGCGACCAACTATGCTTTCAATTCATCAATCTCTCGCTGCAAAAGGTAGAGGAATTTGGCAGCGTGGGCGCCGTCCATCTGGGTATGGTGGAATTGGAAAGAGGCGGTCAGCGTAGTCTTAAACCACGCACATTTGTACTTGCCCCGTGGTAATTATCCCCAAACAAAAGAGAAAAAGCCGAAACTTTTTCTCTTCTTATCTTGTGACGGTTATTGCAATTTAGCACAACGCTGTGCGGCTATTGTCATATTGAACAGGTGTTACTCGGTAGGCGGTACATCGAAGTCGATTTGATCGATGGTGAGCACCGTAACCTGCTGCCCGTTGTATAGCCCTGAGCACTCGGCACCGAGCAGGCGAC
>CAYRPL010000328.1:0-1204 GCA_964426045.1 uncultured Alistipes sp.
CAGAAAATCGTACCAGTCTACCACCAGCCAAAGGCCATACACAGTCAGAGCCGCCTCCCGGAAGGTTTCGATACCGTTGACATAGCGCATCAGCAGAGCGAACAGAATCGCAAAGACGATCATTGCTGTCAGCTTGCGAACAATATCTTTGTTCTTTGCTGGAGGCTTTTCAGCAATCAGTCCCAGTTTCCGAAGCTTGTCCGTGACCACAGGAGGATAGTCGTTGGTGAACACCTCCTGCCGGTTGTGGGAGATTAGCTTGATCAGCAGTGTGAAGATTGCACAGGCTGCAACACTCTCAATCAGAAATACCATTGTTTACTTCGCCCCGCTTTCTTACTTGAAGGTAATTTCAATTACTTGGCACATTTTACTTGCATCGCCAAACCGGAAAATTGTATTGGCAAGGACTCCGTACCGCTTATCCAAAGGCCGGTATCCGGTCATATATCCCTTGCGGATCACGGAGGCAAAGCGGTCAGACCAGGAAAGCAATTCGCTTTCGTCCTCCACGCTGAAATACAGACCCACATCCTTCATCTGGGCGGGTTCCAGCCAAGTCTTCAGCATATTCTTCAGACCCTTGGCGTTCGTAGCATCAAATACCAGCTTGCCACCAGGGAAATGCTCTGCCATGGCAGTGAACAGCTTGCGGACATCCTCCGCTTTGAAATAGTAGAACACACCGGATGCAAAGAATACCGCACCGTCCTCTGGTTTAAAATCAATGACATCAAACCAGGAAATGTCATTTAAGTCGCAGGGAACATTGTACTCCCGCTCTCTGGGAGGCAGAAGCTCGTTTCTTGCCCGGATCACATCCGGGAAGTCCAGATTATAGCCCTTCGCCGCTGCGTTATCCACCTGATAGAAGGTGGTATCCAGACCGCAGCCCAGGTTCACCACTGCCGCATTGGGATGGTCTTTTAGATAATTCCGGCAAACCTTCGCCATGTCATACTGCCGGGTGGCAGCCATCAGCGCGCCAATCTTCGCCTTGATACCGGACATGGGCGGTGCGTCAAAGTCGATGCTTTCCAGCAAACTTTGGCACTCTTTATCTTCAAAGATGTCAGGGTACAGATCCATTGCCATTTTACGGCCATAGAGAGGAATCAGCAGAGTCTCCTGCACGGAGCCTTTTTCGATTTTGTATTTCATATCATTCTCCCTTCCGGCAGGTAAAACAGGCCATGGATTCCAC
>CAYRPL010000329.1:0-1202 GCA_964426045.1 uncultured Alistipes sp.
CACCCATGTGCAGTTCACGGGAGAGGTTGGCCTGATCAAGCTGTTCAGCTCCGTAAACTTCCGCAGCGGCTCCCGGATCGAAATGGCCTGCGGCAAGCAGGCGCTGGACCTGCTGAACACCACCTACGAGCAAAACAAGCTGGTATCCCAGGCCTTTTCCGCTCAGATTTACCACACCGGTGAGGCGGCCCAGCGGATAAATGAAGTCCTGGCGGAGCAGAAGTACCGCATCGTGGGCCTGGAACGGCGGATCTTTGAAGGAATTGCCCGGGGCTGTGCCGGTCAGGGGGATGTGCTGCATTTTGAAGAAGGGCTGGATCCCCTGGCTGTCCGGGAGCTGGCGGATGCCATCGCCGAGGTCTGCGGCGGCAGAGCGGCAGTATTCAGCGGCAGCGATGAGGGCGGCTATGCCTACTGTCTGGTGACCCGGGAGGGTGACCTGCGTACCTTTGGCACGGAAATGACCAAGACCCTGAACGGCCGGGGCGGCGGCAAGCCCAACTTCCAGCAGGGCCGGGTTATGGCAAAAAAGGAAGAGATTGAAAGCTTTTTCGCAAAGTAAGTTTTGGTCATCCTGAGCAGGCGAAGCGCGTCGAAGGATCTTCTTGGACAGCTAAACTGCGGTACAGAAGATCCTTCGACTCCGGGCTTCGTCCTCCGCTCAGGATGACACTGTTTTCCACATTTTGTATTGGAGGGTTTTTATGGATATTTCCATTGGCCGCATGGCAAAAGGGCCACTTAATTCCATCACCGACGTGCCCGGGGTGACGGTTGGGCACTGTACGGTGGACAATGACCGGCACAAGACCGGTGTTACCGTGGTCATGCCCTGTGAAGATGATATTTTCCGGGAGAAAATGGTGGCTGCCTGCCATGTGCTCAACGGTTTCGGCAAGACTGCGGGACTGATGCAGATTGACGAGCTGGGAACTCTGGAAACTCCTATCGCGTTGACCAACACCTTGAACGTGGGTCTTGTCCACGATGCCATGGTGGAATATATGTGCCAAAAGGCAGAGGAGAAGGGCTATGCCATCCGTTCCGTCAATCCCGTGGTCTGCGAGTGCAACGACGCTTCTCTGAATGATATCCGCCGCCGCGCTGTGGGGCAAAAGGAGGTTTTTGCTGCCATTGAAAGCGCTTCTGCCGACTTTGCTTTGGGCGATGTGGGTGCGGGCAAGGGCATGACCTGCCATGAC
>CAYRPL010000330.1:0-947 GCA_964426045.1 uncultured Alistipes sp.
CTCGGGTTTGGGCGAGGTGAAGGGGTGGTGCATGGCGTAGAAACGCTGCGTCTCATCGTCCCACTCGAACATCGGGAAGTCCACCACCCAGAGCGGAGCGAACTTCTTGGGATCGCGCAGACCCAGCTGCTGACCCACCTCCAGACGCAGTGCGCAGAGCTGCGAGAGGGCCTTAAACTTCTTACCGCAGAGAATCAGCACCAAGTCACCGGCCTTGGCACCGCACTTCTCGGCCATGGCAAGCACCTGCTCGGGGGTGTAGAACTTATCAATCGAGGACTTCACACCGCCCTCCTCGACACGAATCCAAACCAAACCCTTGGCACCCACCTGGGGACGCTTCACGAACTCGGTGAGGGCGTCAATCTGCTTGCGCGTATAGGTGGCGCAACCCGTGGCGGCGAATCCGCAGATATACTCGGCATCGTCAAATACCGAGAATCCGTGTCCCTTGGCCAGCTCCGTAAGGTTCGAGAACTCCATACCGAAGCGCAGGTCGGGCTTATCCGAACCATACTTCTCCATCGCCTCGATCCAGGGCATACGGCGGAAAGGCTCCGTAAAGTCGATCTGCATCACCTCCTTAAACATGTGCTTGGCCCAGCGCTCGAATACCGAGATGATATCCTCCTGCTCGACAAAAGCCATCTCGCAGTCGATCTGCGTAAACTCGGGCTGACGGTCGGCTCTGAGGTCCTCGTCGCGGAAGCAGCGCACAATCTGGAAATACTTGTCATAGCCGGCCACCATCAGGAGCTGTTTCAGGGTCTGGGGCGACTGGGGCAGGGCGTAGAATTGGTTGGGGTTCATACGGCTCGGCACGATGAAGTCACGGGCACCCTCGGGGGTCGAACCCACCAAATAGGGGGTCTCAATCTCGAGGAATCCCTCGTCCGAGAGGAAGCGACGAATCTCCTGGGCCATCTTGTGGCGCAGAATCATATTGC
>CAYRPL010000330.1:957-1201 GCA_964426045.1 uncultured Alistipes sp.
GGGGCGGACGGCGCAGGTCGAGGTAGCGATACTTCATACGCAGGTCATCGCCACCATCCGACTGCTCCTCGATGGTGAAGGGCGGGGTCTGGGCCTCGTTCAGAATCTTCAGCTCGGTAGCTGCCACCTCGATATCGCCCGTAGGCATCTTGGGGTTCTTGGCGGCACGCTCGATAACCTTTCCGGTCACCTGGAGGACATACTCGCGACCCAGTTTCGAGGCCGTTTCGCGGGCCTCGGCAGG
>CAYRPL010000331.1:0-1198 GCA_964426045.1 uncultured Alistipes sp.
GGAGCAGAGGGATAGACTCTCGTTTTCCGCTCAAAATCAAATGGTTGGCTCTACGCCAACCATTTTAATTTTGGGAAAATGGGGCTTGGAGGAGCCCCCCAAAGGTTCCCCCTGCCAGGGGGTTAGGGGGTGTAAATAACAACTCGCGAAAAATGCCCACGCGAAGCCGTGGGCTCGAGTCTCGTTTTCCGCTCAAAATCAAATGGTTGGCTCAACGCCAACCACTTTAATTTTGAGGAAAACCGCCAAGTTTCGATATTGAAGAATCGTCAAAAAATATCCAATCAAAATATGTATAGCATAGCGGCCGAAGCCGTTAGCCGTAAAAAGGATAAACAAAATTTCCGAAGGTCTTGATATTTCGCAAATAACTATTTTGCTGCGAGCCTCAACGCTGTATCAAAAAAATTGCTAACTTTGTGCAACTAACCAAAAAGAAATTCTATGGCACACTTTCAATTCAAAATCAAGTTAAGGGGAGTCAGCAAGCCTCCCGTATGGCGCAAGGTGGATGTGCCAGCGAATATTACATTCGATATATTCAGCCAAATTATTCAGGATGTATTCGGCTGGTATGGTCATCACTTGTGGCACTTTACGCCTAACGCCTATGGCACTTATCCCGTGATTGCTATCCCACTACCAAAGGATACTCCGTGGGCGGAAGACCCAGATTTGAACGCAAAGGAGACGAAGTTGAACAGAATCTTTCGAAACGAGGGCGATAAGTTTACCTACACCTACGATTTCGGAGATGATTGGATTCATGAGATTGTATTGGAGAAGATCACAGATGAGGAATCAAACAAGGTCTATCTGCTGAAAGCCAATGGAGCAACGCCGTTGGAGGATAATGGTGGAGTTATGGGGCACGAACATATGAAGAAGGTGCTTAAAGATCCATCACATCCCGACTATGCAATGTATTGTGAGCATTTGGGAATGGATAGTGGCGCAGATTGGGACTTTAATGACCCCGATATTGAGTGCGGCGAGATTGGCGAAGTGGAGGGTTGATGTGTTTATAGCATTGGCGTGTCGGTATCAAGCAATTCTTAGACCATTGGATGGGGCCTTTGAAGAAAAGAGAGAAACAGAAATTGAGACTATCTGATCGGAATAGCGTAGTTATTCTTGACTTCACCCATCACAAACGACGATTGCAACGACCCGATACATTCCAATTCACCCAATATAC
>CAYRPL010000332.1:0-1194 GCA_964426045.1 uncultured Alistipes sp.
TAATTCTCAACGTGATTTCCGTCATGGCCTACCTCACAAGATGCCGTAAATGCGGATCGGCACGATCATCGCGTCCGTCTCTGATTCCGTGCGCCCCTCGTAATAGTATTTCCGGCCGGAAATTTGCAGATGGTCAGCAAACACTTGCACCGACATCTGATAGACGTCTGCGTCCACTCTCAATGTGATAGTCTGGTACTCCTGGGTGTCGGCAAGGAGTCGGTGGCAGCAGATCGGGCCATATGCATCGAGACCGGGCAGGCCCTGCCTGGAATAGACGTCCAGAAAACGATACTTCGAGGCATCAAGGGCCAGATAGTCGTCAAGCAGGTGACCGTCCCAGAGCAGGCACTGCGAGCCTCCACCGACGCGCTGCGGGACGTTTGCCAGCGAGAGGATTTCGCCGGCGAGCATTGCCCTGCAAAGTTCAAACTGATAGATCGTGCCGCCTGCATAAATTGCATCCTGCTGCACGACGGCAAAATCCGCCTCGGATTCCGCGTATTCGATCGTCACCCTGACCTGCTCAAACACGGTCTCGGTCGACTCTGCATCCAGATCAATGGTCAGCACGATCCGCGCGAAACCCTCGGAGATATCTGTCAGGGACCAGATCGACTGCGCCGTGTGCCTGATCTGCCGGCCGCAGATGATCAGTTGGCCAGGCTCCATACAGACGGTGTTCCCGGAGTAGGTGAGTGCGCAGCCATAAAGGATGCCGTCCGGGAGAAGGGCCTGCCGGATCACCGAGTCATCCGTCGGCGTTACGCTCTGATATGGAAACGTGACGCCAATAAAGTTATTGCTCATTTATTAGCTCCTCCTCAATTTCTCGGTTGCTGTGGTAGCCAGCTCACCGGACTTGTAATAATAACGATGATCTGTACTGCTCTTACTTTTATAGGATATATGCGAGCGGAGCAGCTCGCCGTGGACCCAGAATTCACAGTCTTCCAGGACTGCCAGATCTATCGTGCTCCAGAATTCCAGCTTGTGGGTAAATTTATTCCTCGCAAAAGTCTCTATGACCTTTGCCTGGATATCTGCCTCGCCAGCCACAGATATCATCCCCCACTCCCCTGCTGCTCTGACAGCCGGGAGCTCCTGTGTGATTTCTCCCGTCTCCGCCAAATACCAGACGCTGCGGCTCCGGTTATAGACCGGATTTCCCGACGCATCCGTCTCGCCCGTTTC
>CAYRPL010000333.1:0-1193 GCA_964426045.1 uncultured Alistipes sp.
GACCAGCTTTCCCTGCTTAGCTTTCTCTTGTAAAATAAATCATCCTATGCTATGATATTCTAAAATAGCAGCTTCTAAGGAGGAATGCAGTTTGCGTACATTCAAACGCTCTCTGAGTCTGATCCTGGCCCTCATTTTGCTGCTTGGCACCGTTCCTGCAGGATCTGCCCGGGCAGCGGAAAATACGGTGATCGACGGAGAATTCCAGTACGCTTCTGTGGACGCAGTCTACCGTTATCCATTCCACTATGACGAAAGCTGGTTCTCCACCGCCAGCACGGTCTATCAGCACGATCTGACAAAAATGTCCCTGCGGGTGGCCATGGCCGCAGGTGATATCCGCTCCATTCCCGGCAGCGAAAATGCCAAGGGTTACGAAAACATTCAGGTCCTGATGGAAACACTGGGTTTTGCCTTCTCCGAGGATCACACCAGCTACCCCCAGTCCCTGACGGAGGAGCATTACGATAACATCGGATACAGCATCGGCAGCAAGACCATTTCCCTGGCAAACGGTGAAAGCTGCACGCTCCTGCTGCTTGCCATCCGGGGCCACAACTATGGTGCTGAATGGGGCGGCAATTTCCGTCTTGGTTCCAGCGGATCTCAGCACCAGGGCTTTGCCAGTGCCGCCAACAAAGTTCTGTCTGCCCTGACTGACTACGTTTCTTCCATTTCCCTGTCTTCCAATGTAAAGCTGTGGGTCACAGGCTACAGCCGGGCAGGTGCCACCGCCAATCTGGTAGCCGATGCTGCTGCCGGTCAGATCCCCGGACTTTCCACCGAGGACATCTACGCCTTCTGCTTCGCCTGTCCCCAGAATACCACGGATGCCAGCAGCAACCGCGGCAGCAATATCATCAATGTCGTCAACCCCATCGACCTGATTCCCAAGTTCGCCATGAGTGACTGGGGCTTCAGCCGCTACGGTACCACCTACTACCTCCCCGGCAAGGAGACCTCTGCCAATTCCGCCGCCCTGAGATCCGCTATGGTGGAGCAGTACCGCAAGATCCTTACCTACCCGGACCTGTCCCAGGGAGAGGTGGAGGCTAAGCTTTCCGAGCTTTTGCAGGAATGGGACGGCCAGTGTCAGGATTTTGATGCCCTGACCTCTGACTTGGCCCGGGTCATGCAGAACCGGGCGAATTACGTCAAGTTCTACCAGAATTCCTTCATGGACATCATGGCCA
>CAYRPL010000334.1:0-1191 GCA_964426045.1 uncultured Alistipes sp.
CGACCGGAATGGATTCGTCCTGACGGGCTGTGACGGGCGGCTGAACTATACCCAGAAGCCCCAGGCCTGCTATGGATTGTACGCGGACTACTACTGGTATGAGATCGCGGATACCATCTGCATCGGCGATAACGAACGGCTGTATTACTGCTTCCCCAAGAAGGACGCCGTGGTGGCGAAGCCCCGGCTGGCGGTGGAGGAGATGTATAAGCTGTACAAGTCCAGGAAGCTGAAAGCGGAAAGCTGACAATATTGACCGTAGGGCGGGGGCTTGAGTCCGCCCTACGGTCAATTTATCGGGGAACGCGGCCCAAGATGTTGTGGTTTGGAGGGTGAAAAACACCTAATTATTGTGCTTATTGATCCGGTTCGTCTATATGCACAAAAAATCTTAAGAAAATGTTAAGCTTTTGTTGAAAAAGAAGAAAAGCAAAAAAACATTTGACTTTGTGGGGCGAACAGTGCATAATATTAAAGTAATTTTAACATCGGAAATAGCCCCCTTTTGGGGAAAAGCTCCGGTTCGTTAGAATTCTTTCCTTAAAAAATAAGGAAAGATACCTGTTGTAAGACCATTACTGAATGAAAGTAATTGTCATAAAATTAAGAAAGGGAGGATTTTTTCATTATGAAAAAGTTCAACAAAATCGTGAGCCTGCTGCTGGCTCTGGTCATGATGCTGGGCCTGGTCGCTTGCGGCGGCAAGACCGAGACTGCTGAGACCACTGCTGCTACTCAGGCTCCTGTGGCTGCTGAGACCGAAGCAGCTGCTGCCGTTTATGTGGACCCCTATGCTGATCTGCGTGATGACTACGACGCTCTGTCCGAAGCCATCTACCTGGATGTTCTGGGCGAGTTCTACAATGCTTATGAGGCTGCCAAGGCCGCTTCCAATGTCTCCGAGCGTTATGCTCTGATGGCTATTGCTGAGGCTAAGCTGCTGGAGGCCGGCGTTATGCTGCCCCTGACTTCTCAGGGCGGTAACTACGCTATCTCCCGCGTGGCTCCCAACACTGCTTCCACCACCCTGTGGGGCAATGACCAGAGCCGTTACCACAATGTTCTGGTCGCTACCGAGCCCATCACCGCCGCTGACCGCGACGAGCTGAAGGCTCTGTGGGCTGAACTGAAGGGCACCGGCACCTGGGAAGCTGAGGCTAAGGCTCTGCTGGAGTCCAAGGGCTACACCCT
>CAYRPL010000335.1:0-1190 GCA_964426045.1 uncultured Alistipes sp.
GAGAAAGCAGCCTGATAAAACGGCTTGGGCCGTTTTATCAGAAACTCGTATAAAAAAAGTGAAAGGAGGGGTTCTGTGCGAACGATGTATGTAAATGGCCGGGTATATACGGGGGAGCTGGGCCTTGCGCAGGCGTTTTGCGTGGAGGATGGAAAATTTACCTTTGTTGGTTCTGATGAAGCGGCGGGGGAGATGGATGCGGACTGCCGGGTGGATCTTGGCGGAGCTTTTGTCTGCCCGGGATTTATCGACAGCCATATGCACCTGCTGAATTATGGGCAGACTTTGACCATTGCACCCCTGGCAAAGCATACGGATTCTTTGGAAAGGATGCTGGACTGTCTGGCCCGGACGAAGCCCGGGCGGGGCGGATGGATATTGGGGCGGGGCTGGAATCAGGATTATTTTTCCGATGTAAAGCGGATGCCGGACCGTCATGATCTGGATAAGGTTTCCACAGTCCATCCTGTCTGTGCTACCCGGGCTTGCGGACATGCTTTGGCCGTCAATTCCAAAGCCTTGGAGCTGCTGGGCATTTCTGCGGACACACCCCAGGTCGAGGGCGGGCAGATCATGATGGAAAACGGGCAGCCCAATGGTGTGTTCTTTGACAATGCTATGGAGTTGGTCTTTTCCGCAATTCCCGCGCCGGGGAAAGAAGAAATTAAGGATATGCTCCGTTCCGCCTGCAAAGCTCTGAATGCCTGTGGCATCACAAGCCGCCACAGTGACGATTACTGCGTGTTCCAAAACCTGCCCTGGCAGACAGTGAACGAAGCCTACCGGGAACTGGAGGAAGCAGGAGAACTGTCGGTCCGGGTCTATGAGCAGGCCAATTTTCCTGAGGTTGCGGCTCTGGCGGAATTTGTGGAAATGGGAAATGTGACGGGAGTTGGAAGTGAGCGCTTCCGCATGGGGCCGTTGAAACTGCTGGGAGACGGAGCCTTGGGGGCCAGAACGGCTTACTTAAGCCGCCCCTATGCCGATGCACCGGAAACCCGGGGCCTGAGCGTATTTACGCCGGAGGAATTTGATGCACTGATTGGCTATGCCAACGAACACGGTATGCAGGTGGCGGTGCATTGTATCGGTGATGCATGCCTGGATCTGGTGCTGGGGAGCCTGGAAAAGGCATTGGCGGAACATCCACGGCAGGAGCATCGGCACGGTGTTGTTCACTGTCAGATCAC
>CAYRPL010000336.1:0-1187 GCA_964426045.1 uncultured Alistipes sp.
CTCTGAGTGTCAGACTTCAAGCCTTTCCAACTCCAGGAAATAATTTCCATAGCATCGCCAGCTTCCGGAAAGCCTGCCGAAATATTGTATCAAATGGTTTAAGAAAGGCACCGGATTTTCTTGGAAATCCGGTGCCTTTCTAACGGTTACAAGGGAAAAACCTGAGCGATATTTGAGGAAAGCTGACACAAAAACGGAATCCTTCTTAATTTTCCCCTGCATCCGAGGGCCATTCAGCATTCGTCTGTTGTTTCTGTTTAACGCATAGGCGTATGATTTACTTATGATCTCTCAGCCACTGCACAGCGCAGTGGGCATAGGCGGCGGAGCCAATGGGGCAGACTTCTTCGTTAAAGAGGACCTTGGGGTTGTGGGCGGGGTAGGCGCCGCGGGAGTCGGGGTAGCCGGCGGAGAGGTGGAGGAAGGCGGCGGGGACTTTTTCGGTGATATAGGCGAAATCTTCCGAGGCACTGGCGAAAATTCCGGGGATTCCTTGGGAACCGGGGATATTCATGTCGGCGATTGTCTTCACGACCTCCTGGGTAAACTGGGGGTCGCAGATGAGCGGAGGGACTTCGGAGAGGGTTTCGATTTGGGCAGACCCCCCATATACCTGGGCGGTGGCGCGGGCGGTCTCCTGCATCCGGCGGACAAGCAGACTGCGGCAGTCACGGTCATTGGTACGGATGGTACCCTGCAGGACGGCGGTAGCGGGGGTGATATTGGGGGCGGAACCGGCCTGGAAGCTGCCGACCGTCAGGACACACATTTTGTTGGGATCTGCTTCCCGGGCGATGAGGGCTTCCAAAGCCAGATACACATGGACGGCGATATTGATGGGGTCAATGGAACTGTGGGGGTAGGCACCGTGAGCGCCCTTGCCATGAATGGTGATCCTGAAGCCATCGGCAGAAGCCATCTGGGTGCCGGTGCTGTTGTACATATACAGTCCCGTGGGCATCTGACCGGAGGTCACATGGAAGGCCAGGGCGGCATCTACCTTGGGATTCTCCAGAATGCCGTTTTCGATCATGTCTCTTGCGCCCTGGAAGGTCTCCTCTGCCGGCTGGAACATGAATTTTACGGTGCCCTCCAAAGCGTCCTCGTTTTCCTTCAGCATCTTTGCTGCGGTCAGAAGCATGGCGGCGTGGAAATCATGGCCGCAGGTATGGGCTTCGGTACCTGTG
>CAYRPL010000337.1:0-1185 GCA_964426045.1 uncultured Alistipes sp.
ATTCTGTATCAGCCCAGCCGATTTGTGCAGTTTGAACATACTTTATCTTCGTTTTTTTACCCGCTTAATACTTTTTTAATAAAATCCCACTTATTTTTTAACACCGGAAGGATATAATATAGATAAATAAATGATTTCATTCTTTTTCATTTTCTTACCTCTCTTTTTCTCTGAAAAATCCCCGATTCGGTCTGGTCAACCGCGTCGGGGATTTTTCACATCCTGAACACGGATAAAGTCCCGGATCACCGATCCGGGACTTAAATTTACTCACTCAGATTGAAGGAATACAGCTCCGCGCCGCCCTGGGGATTTTCCTCCAGACTCAGCTCCGGGTCAGTATACCGCATATCCCACTCCTCAAACCAGACGGAATACACGCCCTGCTCCCCCAGCGCATTCAGCGCGCCGGTATCCAGAGACTCCGCAATAAACAGCGGCTCTGTCATCATCAGGATCTCACCACAGCTGAAATCACCGTAGCTTACCAGATTCGCTGCGGCGCTCAGGGGCATTCCCGTCTCCGGGTCCAGCATAACTGACAGGATCTGGCCATTATCAAAGGCATAATAATGCCACCGGTCCTGTTCACCCATGGGATAATCCCGCAGGAAAACAATGCTCACAGGTGCCTCGTACCGCATCGCGGCGGGCATATTCGCGCCGGAACCCTTCCGATCGAACAGGTTGAAGCTGTATACCGTCCCCCGCTGATCCAGATTTCGGGTAAATCCATCGTAGCTCGCCAGATACCCGCTGGTATATCCGTTTTCCGCCAAAACAGAAGCCAAATAATCCGCAATAAATGCATTCTTCATCCAGCCAAAGTCGAAGAAGACATCGATCTCGCTCTCCTCAGCAAAGGCCAGATACGCTTCCGAAACCGTCAGCTGCACCTGATCCTCTCCAATCAGTTCCAGTCGGATCATGTCAGGGTTGCTGATGAAGCTTCCCAGCTCCCGCAGCCATGCAGCAGTTTCCGCATTGCCGGAAGGAACATACACAGCCGCTTCCTCCTGCGTTTCGCACAGGAACACCCGGTTGTATTCCACAACCGCCGGGGCAAGAAACACCTGCCGGGTACCATAGCCGGCTGCCAGAGAAAGCGCCTCATACAGCTCCTTTTCCACCCAGACCGGCTCATTTACATGCGCGTTCAGATAGCCCACATTGTAAAAGCCTTCC
>CAYRPL010000338.1:0-464 GCA_964426045.1 uncultured Alistipes sp.
GAATGTATTCCTGTTCAACACCACCATCCGGGAAAACATCACCTTAGGTCAGAAATTTTCCGACGAACAGCTGCAAAAAGCCCTCCACGATTCCGCCCTTATCGGCGATCTTGCGGCAATGCCCGCCGGCCTGGACACGGAAGTTGGCGAAGAAGGCACCCGTCTCTCCGGCGGTCAGAAACAGCGTGTCGCCATCGCCCGTGCCTTAATTCACCAGCGTTCGATCCTCTTAGTCGACGAAGGCACCAGCGCTTTGGATCAGAAAAATGCCGATATCGTCGAAAAAAGCCTGCTGAATAACCCCAATCTCACCCTAATTCTTGTCAGTCACCATTTATCCGACGAAAGAAAACGACAGTTCGACAAGGTTTATGCTTTATAAAAAGAAGAAATGTAAAAATTTGTTATCACAAAATAGAAAGCGCCCGCAATTGCGGGCGCTTTTTGCTGCTTAGTCTCATTCA
>CAYRPL010000338.1:474-1168 GCA_964426045.1 uncultured Alistipes sp.
TTACAGAATCGGGGGTGCGGATTTCGATGCTGTCTGCCTGGAGGGCGATGGTGCCGTCCTTGTTGACGGTGGCGGCGAGGTCCTTACCGGCATGGGCCAGCTCGGCCAAAGTCTCGTTGGGGATGGTGAGATGGACGCCATAGGTGGTTTTCAGGATCAGGTCAGCCTCGGTTTTTTCTGCCATTTCCTTCAGAACCGTGTTGGAGAAGGTAAATACAGCGGTATCAATGCCCCACTTGCTGAACTCCGGAGCCACGATCATCTGGCTTAAGCCATCCTTTTCGGCAACTTCTGCCAGCTTCAGACCGATGGTATCGGTGACAGCAATGGTGGCGGTGCGCCATTTCACGCTCTTTTTCGGGGCGGCGGTGACAGAATCCTGGTCAACAGGCATAGACACACCCTGGACCTTTGCTGTCTTATATGCGGTGACGGTGTAGGTTTTTGTCGTTACCGTGTCCTCCGCGGTGACAGTGATCCGGAAGGTATTTTCGCCCTCCTTCAGAGTCAGATCCTTGGGAAGCTCCACCTTTGCCAAAGCGTCAAAGGTCTCCGTCTTGATCCTGGTGGCAGTAAAATCCTTGTAGGTATGGACGTTTGCGGTATATTCGGTGATCTCCTTGTCGAAACGGGGAGAAAGCACCATGCCTTCCAGCCAGAGGGTTACCAGGTCGGCATTGTTACTGAACACATA
>CAYRPL010000339.1:0-248 GCA_964426045.1 uncultured Alistipes sp.
ATCGACATCCGATACTGCATTTGCTGCAAAGCTTTTTGAGCCGATAGTGCTTTTGCACCGGGACCGCGACCATAGACGGATCCGCCAATCGTCATCCATCTTGGGCACAAAGCCGGGAAGTCTCTAAATCCAGACTCAGACAAAATACGATCCGGGTGATTTTCTTCAAAGTAAACCGATATCCACGGCATATTGAGGTTATCTCTCTTAGATAAATCGCGCTCTAATCGAGGCTCAATGGCGTGAAT
>CAYRPL010000339.1:258-1168 GCA_964426045.1 uncultured Alistipes sp.
TTGACTTCGTCCGATACTGCTTCCAATCCCCACTCTTGCACCATCTGTTTTGCGGTCATCGTAATCTTGCGGTACAAGGTATCAACCCTACCGAATTGATCGTCGCTCAACCAATACTGACCGATAGTGAGGTTCTGAAGATGAACGATCTGCTCAGGATGCGGCAGAATCATGGTACAAGAAGAACCAAACGTGACAAGTTCTAAGTACGACTGGTGAAGTTGGTTGTAGATTTCTGCCTTTGAGAAGATCAAAAGCATCTTGCGTTGCACTTGATCGAGCCACTCTTTAACGTCCGGACTCTTGTCTAAATCTTCATCCATCGTGGTTAAGCGCAACCAAGGACGAGAGGGACTTGAAACACCGGATAAAAGACCGGCAGCTAAAATATCCGCGCAGTCGATTGCTTCGGGGTCTAGGATTTTGCCGTAGCGCTTGTGACCGTCGGACGGATTTTCACCATCAAAGCACCCCATATCAGGGAGACAATAGTCACGAATATCGCGCCACAAAGGATCCCAAGAGCTTCGCTGATCCTTTAGCTCTTGGAATCGCTGCGTAATCTCTTTGGGATTAACTTTCATGGATTAGCTCCCAAGTAATCGCTTCTTTTTGAATTGAGCGGTACTCATGTCGCCCTCAAGACCTGTGATCGAAGTAGATCCCAAACCTTGTTCTGCTCTGGAATCGTCCATAGCAGACACGTCCGCAAACTGCTGAATCTCTCGGTTCTGCACTTGATCAGCCTGCTGCTGTGCGGCCTTGAGTTGCTTGTTGGCAGCTGCTTTAGCTTCTTTCGCTTTTTCTTTCGCCTGCTCTTTTTTCTTTAAAGCGCCGGCAGTAACCACGTTACCCACCGCTTTGACGGTCTTTTTAAGGGCTTTTTTAACTTTGCTAAACAATCCCATGA
>CAYRPL010000340.1:0-1164 GCA_964426045.1 uncultured Alistipes sp.
AAACTGGCGGTTTTGACATTCTAAAAGCACTTTTATCTTCTCATTGAAATTTGTTCCAATCTCATCCAGCAGACTATGTGCCCAGCTTGGAAACTGTTCTCGTTGGCACTCAAGATACAATGTTACAACAACGGTCACTACATCATCCAATGCTTTTTCCGTCGAGTCAAAGTTACCGTATTCCTCTAAGAAAGCTTTTCCCGCTTCATCTGACAGCGAGGATGTAACATTCCGCAGATCAGAATAGGCATATCCCTTTCCCAGTAGATTGTAGTCAAACATCAATGCGGAGGACATATCCCTTGCAACTACCATGTTGGTATAGTAGAAGTCGTTGTAGGTTAGTGTCCGCCTGACCTTATTAAGCATTGCGCTGATTGTGTCGAAGTGCTGTTCCAGCAGGCTCCATGCAGGCATATTCTGTGTTCCTGTCCTATCTTTGATACAGGCAATATTCTCCAAGGTAAAGTAGTCTGCTTCATCATACATATCCGCACCATGTTGGTGTACATAGTCATAGCCCAATTTATGAAGCTGTTTGTACCACACAGCGATACGACGAACCACTTCTAGGTCGGACATATCCGCCGGAATACCAAGACGGTAAACCGAGCTTTGTTCAATATCCTCTAGAAGAATTGCGGAGTCGGTAGCCGCAGTGAGCTTAATCGTAGGGATGCCTAGGGATGACAAGAGCTGATAATTCATGATTTCTCGTTTAAATGCTTCTTTCTGGAAGCATTTGAGAACATGGGACTTCCCACCGCTTTTAATTCGGGCAACGGCAACACCATCCTTGTGCTGCAACATGGTAACACTGTCGCAGACGATACCCATCCTGTTCATTTCATCGTAGATATTATTTATCATAGGTCACTCCCCTTCTCGCCCTTTTCTTTGTTTATGCAGTGCAATTATTATCTCAGGACCTCGTCACAAAATGCTGCGTAGCTGCATCCAAGCTAAAAATCTGTTCCTTGATAAACTCCGGGTAGATCGTCAGATCTGCCAGTTTCTCAATCGGCATCCAGCCCAGGACAACATTGCAGTTATCCTTATGGGATACAAACTCCTCGGTATCTGTGATGTCAGAACCATCGGCCAATTCGATCAGATAGTAGAACGCAATGTTATGTGCCTGGGTTCCATTCCACTCCCAGAAGC
>CAYRPL010000341.1:0-1163 GCA_964426045.1 uncultured Alistipes sp.
ATCGCACCGGGGTTTTGGCTGAAATAAGAGTTTTTCATTTTCCGCGCTCGTTGAGAGGGCCTGCCTTCTCTTCGGAGGCGCTCCCGCACCGCGGCGACCATCGTAGCCCACGATAGATTTCAGGACAGTTCTAAAGGAGACATTTTAGCTTGCGCAAAAAACGCACAAAAACTAAAAATTGCGTATTGACATATTTTAGTATATATGCTAAAATTAGACCAAGAAGCCAAAAATTCCCAATTATTCGGATCCAAGGAGGAGATGGCATGGCACGCATCAATAAATCCCAACTGACGAGACTGGAGATCATCCAGGTCGCGACCCGTAAAATTTTAGAGAACGGATACACGGAAACATCGCTGAAGGCCATTAGCGATGAGCTGGGTATGAGCACCGGCAATCTGACATTCTATTTCCCCTCAAAGGAACATCTGCTGGCGGTGCTGATCGAAATGCTCTGCGACTATCAATGGAAGCTGATTGAGCAGGAAGCGTCGGAGGGCCTCAGCTCCGTGATGGCCATATGTCTGGAACTGATCGCAACGGCTGCTATGTGCGAGGATTCCGCCGCTGCCAAAGATGGCTTTATTTCTGCCTACTCCAGCCCCGTTTGCCTGGAGATCATCCGACGCAACGACCAAGAGCGGGCCAAAAAAGTTTTCAAACCCTATTGCTCCGACTGGACGGATGAACAGTTCGCGGGAGCGGAGACCCTGGTCTCTGGCATTGAGTACGCAACGCTCATGACCACCGGCGACTCCGCTCCTCTGGAGACCCGGATCATAGGCGCACTGAAAGTCATTTTGGGTATCTACAATATTCCGGAAGAAATGCAGAAAACCAAGATCCAAAAGGTACTTACCATGGATTATCACGAAATCGGACGCCGGGTGCTGGATGGCTTCCAGGCCTATGTGACCCAAAATAATGAGCAGGCATTACTGGCGCTGCTCCGTAAAAATAATTGAATTCTGAAACCAATGGGAACCAACCTAGTCAAGACAGGAGGAACGACTATGACAAGAACATACATGGCGGAAAAACGGGTCCTGAGCTTACTGCTCTGCCTGGCTTTGCTTTTGAGCTATTTCCCCCGGACATTGTTTGCTTCCGCGGCAACCGCCTACTCCGCGGCTGAGGTCGTGGGCACAGTGGCAGACCCC
>CAYRPL010000342.1:0-1162 GCA_964426045.1 uncultured Alistipes sp.
CGTTCTTCTGGGCTATCGGTATGAACCACTTCATGGAGATTGCCAAGATGCGTGCCGCCCGTATGCTGTGGGCCAAGATTGTGAAGCAGTTCAACCCCAAGAACCCCAAGTCGCTGGCCCTGCGTACCCACTCGCAGACTTCGGGTTGGTCCTTAACGGAGCAGGATCCCTTCAACAACGTGGCTCGTACCGCTATCGAGGCTATGGGCGCCGCCCTGGGTCACACCCAGTCGCTGCACACCAACGCACTGGACGAGGCTATCGCCCTGCCTACCGACTTCTCGGCTCGTATTGCCCGTAATACCCAGATCTACATCCAGGAGGAGACCAACGTATGCCGTGAGGTGGATCCTTGGGCAGGTTCCTACTATGTGGAGAGCCTCACCAACGAGATTGCTCACAAGGCTTGGGGTCACATCCAGGAGGTTGAGAAGTTGGGTGGTATGGCCAAGGCTATCGAGACCGGTATTCCTAAGATGCGTATCGAGGAGGCCGCTGCCCGCACGCAGGCCCGCATCGACTCGGGTGAGCAGAAGATTATCGGTATCAACGAGTACCGCCTCGAGAAGGAGGATCCGATCGATATCCTGGCCGTAGATAACACGGCCGTACGCGAGAGCCAGGTGAAGCGCCTGCAGGAGCTGCGCGCCAACCGCGATCAGGCTGCCGTAGACAAGGCGCTGGCCGCTATCACCGAGTGCGTGAAGACGGGCGAGGGTAACCTGCTCGAGCTGGCCGTTGAGGCTGCGAAGGTTCGTGCTACGCTGGGGGAGATTTCGGACGCTTGCGAGGTAGTCGTAGGCCGCTATAAGGCAGTTATTCGTTCCATTTCGGGAGTTTATAGTGCAGGTATGAAGCAGGATTCGGATTTCGAAAAGGCAAAGGGCATGGTAGCCGACTTTGCCAAGAAGGAGGGTCGTCAGCCCCGTGTAATGATTGCCAAGTTGGGCCAGGATGGTCACGACCGTGGTGCCAAGGTGGTTGCTACGGGTTATGCCGATCTGGGCTTCGACGTGGATATGGGCCCGCTGTTCCAGACCCCCGAGGAGGCCGCCAAGCAGGCCGTTGAGAACGACGTTCACGTTGTGGGCGTATCTTCACTGGCCGCCGGTCACCTGACCCTGGTTCCTCAGATTGTAGCCGAGCTCAAGAAGCTGGGCCG
>CAYRPL010000343.1:0-1153 GCA_964426045.1 uncultured Alistipes sp.
CAGAACGTTGTTAAAAATGCCAAGGTGATGGCGAATGCGCTGTTGGAAGAAGGCTTTGATTTGGTTACCGGTGGTACCGATAACCACCTGATGCTGGCTGATCTGCGGCCTATGAATATTACCGGCAAGGAATTGCAGATTCGCTGTGATGCTAATCATATCACTCTGAATAAGAATGCGATCCCTAATGATCCAGAGAAGCCTACTGTTACCAGTGGTGTCCGTATTGGTACGGCTGCAGTTACAACTCGTGGCTTGGGGGAGAAGGAAATGCAGAAGATCGCTCATTGTGTGGCTTTGACTGCCCGGGATTTTGAGGGAACTCAGGCAGAGGTTCGCGAAACGGTTGCTCAGATTTGTGAACAATTCCCTATGTATAAGTAAAAAAAATTCCCGTTCGAAAGAACGGGAATTTTTGCTAAAATCTTCTTGCGTAGCCACATTTTCGGCATAATTCTTCAGATGCGATTCGGTATGTAAAGCCATCATAAAGGGCTCTGGTGCGAGGTTTATTCAGGATTTCCTCCATAGATTCATCAAACAGATTTCCCAAAGGAATATCCCCTTCGTGGTCAAGACAGCAGGGAACAACAGTTCCATCACACAGAACACCAATCTGATCCCGCAGTCCATAGCAGAATATCTGCTGGCTGCCTTCGGCTGCATTTAAATCAGGCCAGTCGAACTTATCGCCGTATTCCAGATAGATCCTGTCCCCAATGCGGGTACCTCGCCGTTCCTGATTCCAGGGCTTGGGGAAGAATTTCTCCATGACAGAGAGAATATCGTTGTTTTTTTCATCGGCACCGCCGTTGTTCCACAGTCGGTAAACAACCAATTTTTTTCCATGTGCGGAAAGTCCAAAGGAAAAACAATTGTGCAGATATTCTTCGAAGGGAATGGAAAGATCATTGGCTTCAAAGGCATGGAGGGAGATATTGACCTTATGCAAAGCCGGAGCTGCCAACAAAGCCTTCTGCTGGCTTTTAAGAAGGGTTCCATTTGTGGTAAGGATAACCTTAAATCCTGTATCCCCGGCGAGTTGTAGAAACCGATCCAGCTTTGGGTGGCAGAGCGGCTCTCCCATAATATGGAAATAAAGATAATCTGACCAGGGGCGCAGCTTGGGGAGGAGAGAGGAAAATTCTTCCTC
>CAYRPL010000344.1:0-1153 GCA_964426045.1 uncultured Alistipes sp.
GCCGCCTCTGTTTTTGTGTGCAAAAAGTTTCGAAAAGTTTTGTTGATAAATCATAAGATTTTGCTTGCAATTTATGTGAAATGTTGTGTATAATATCTATAAGATTATGGTCGGGAGTGTGGCAAATGGATCAGGGGGCGTATCACAAAATTGTTGAAAGAAGCAAGGATATCCAGACCAGAGAGCGGAGCGTTGCGTATCTTGCCCACCACCTGGGCCAATTCCTGAAGAAGGGGGAGCGGGTGCTGATCTGCTTTTCCGTGCATGAAGCCGGGAATCTAAGCTGGCTGATGGAGCAGGCAGTGCTGCGCTGTGATGCGGTCCCGGTAGTCTGGGGGCCTGACCGGCGGTGGAAGGCACTGCTTCGGCAGGCATTTTCTTATAAGGTCAGTGCCATTATTGGTGCGCCGCTGATCGTGCTGGGTCTGACGAAGCTGGCCAGGCACAGCGCTACTCCTCTTTCCATCCGTAAGGTGATTACCGCAGGGTATCCCTGTGCGCAGTGGATGATCGACGGTATTGTCAAAGGCTTTGACTGTGAAATGGGCGGCTGCTTTTCTGTAGGAGAGACTGGCGTAGTGGCAGGTTTTGCATGCGGACACAGCTGGGGCGTTCACCTGCGGGTCGAGGAATACGGGGTGGATATTGTGGATCCTGAGGGTAATGTGCTTGCTGAGGGGGAGCTTGGTGAGGTCGTCATCTATCCCGAGGAGGATCCCGCGCTTCGGTATCCCATGGGATATATGGCCCGGATCATGGAGAGTGTATGCAGCTGCGGAAGTGATACTCCACGGCTGCTGGATATACAGCATGGACACAATATAGATCCGGGTATGTTGGATCTGGGACAGATGCTGCAGAGCTGGACAAGTATTCTGGACTGCCGCCTGAACAAGAGTGAATGCGGTCTGGAAATTGAGTTGGTTACTTTCCTTGGGGAGAAGCTTCCCAAGCTTCCCACAGCGGCTAAGCTTGTGGTCCGGTCCTGGGAACCGGAAAAGGACGAGCCGTTCCCCTATGATCCTGTGAGCAAAGTTTTTGCAATATCCACAGAAAACGGTTGACAATTTCGGGATTTGTGCTAAAATAATCGGGTATATTGCAATGCAATACGGAAAAGAAGCAATTTAACCCACCTTAGCGAAGAGGGGAC
>CAYRPL010000345.1:0-1149 GCA_964426045.1 uncultured Alistipes sp.
CGACGACGCAAGATCATCAATGCCGTGGATGATCTCGGGGTCAACATGGTACGGTCTGCCTGCGAGAACGATGCCTATAAGACCGTTTTTATTGATATAATCAACGGTTTCTTCGCCTTTTTTGCGGATATCTGCTCTGAATTTGTCCTGCTCGGCATAAGCGGCTTTAGTCGCAGAAGCGATCTGTGCAGAGGTAAAGCCCTTATTTTCAAACTCTTCGCAGAGTCGTTTGATGAGCTTATCTCTGTCTGTAAGAGAAAGGAATGGATTCCAGAACTCAATACGCTTTTCGGGAAGCTGTTCGACATTATTCTTGATTACTTCGGGATAAGAGGTTACGATCGGGCAGTTATAGGCGTTGTTTGCCGATTCGATCTCTTTTGCCTCGTAAACGACACCGGGGTAAAAGATCTTTGTTACGCCCTTGTCGATAAGGTTCATGATATGACCGTGAACTATCTTCGCAGGATAGCACGCAGATTCGGAAGGAATTGATTCAACGCCGCTTTCGTAGAGCTTTTTCGAGCTGTCGTCGGAAAGAACGACTTCAAATCCGAGCTCGGAAAGGAACGTGAACCAGAACGGATAGTCTTCGTACATATTAAGAACGCGCGGTACGCCTATGCGACCTGCAGGAGCGTTCTTTTTGGGTTCGTACTCCCGGTCCCAGTGAAGTACCTGTCCGGAAACTGCGTCGATCTCGTAATCATATTCGTAGTCGCCGCCTGTAAATTCCACATCATAGTGGAGAATTCCGTCATCCCGGTCCAGCTCTGTTCGCTCCATGCGGACATCTTCAGCCTTCAATTCGGCGTGGGCCAGGGCAATGGCCTCCGCTTCCTCGGCGGTCAGCATGGTAACGTTCAGAACGGTTGTGGGCGTGACGGGCTCCTGCATCTGCAGGTTGACGATGGAAGCTGTCCGATTGGAATTCGGGGTTGGGGCTTCCGCGTTTACGCTCTGGCAGCCGGCCAAAACGGTCAGCGTCAGGGCTGCCAGGAGGAAAACGGCCAGGGATTTTTTCATGATAATTTCCTCCTTGTGATTTATATGGGGCATGCGATCTATATAAACAGGGAAGCCCGGTTGGGCTTCCCTGCAATATTGTGTGCGGGTGGCATCCGGCAGGGAATGATCGATGTCGGGATG
>CAYRPL010000346.1:0-1146 GCA_964426045.1 uncultured Alistipes sp.
GCCCATATCCTGGATCTTGACGTCCTTCCAGAACTCGGGAGCGATCAGGGAATTCTCAAAATTGGTGCTGCAGTACTGGCTGATAACATCCGCAGTGACCTCAGGCTGCTGAACAGGGTCCGCGCCATTGGTGCTGATGGTGTACATGCCGTTGCTGTACTGCTCTTCCTGGAGATAGGTCTGGCTCTGACCGGTCATGTAGCTGCCCAGGAGCACATTGGTGCCGACCTTTGCGGACAGCTCGCTTCTGTTATCCATTTCCACGACGGTGTTCTGGGAACGCATCATGCCGGTAGCCATGCTGGAAATGGATTCGGTGGTGGCAGAGCTGACGCTCTTGGCCTGCTTCAGGAAGCCCATAGCCTGCTTGGACAGGCGCACAGCGGCAATATCCTGAACCTTGGTATACTTGGCGGCGTCGCTGGGGACCATGATTTCCGCGCTCTTCAGAGTCACGACCGCGGTGATCTCTTCGGTGATCTGAGCGCTGCCGTAGTCATAGGACACGGTGTAGGTGCATTGTTCCAGGCTGCCGTCAGCGGCGATAACAGCGGTGCCGTTGGCATTGCCGAAGGCTGCGCCCTCGGGCAGGACCCAGCTTTCCGCGGCGGTGGGCTGAGAGAAACGGATCGTGCCGTCCTCAGTATATTCCACGGAGCCATACAGGGACGCATCCAGCAGCACGGCGGGGATCAGACCGTTCATGTAGGTCTGGGCATCCACATTGCCGGCCAGACGATGGGTGCCGTCCACCAGGGTATACAGCATGCCATCGGCATAAGTCTCCTGATAGATGGCGCCGTAGGAATCGCCGTAGTTGATGGATTCACCCAGCAGGATCTTCATGGATCCGCTACCCCGGCCGGTCATGCTCATGATCTGCTCGGAAGTTTCCAGGAACATCTCCCCGCCGACGGTGGTGCTCTTCTGGGCAGTGATCCGCACGGACAGGTCAGATGCGCTGTCCACAGCGGCCTTTGCCGCAGCGTACTGCTCTCCGGCAGACAGCACGGGAGCCTCAGTCGTGGGAACAGTGGAAGGAACGGTGGGTTCCTCCTTTTTCTTACATCCGGTCATGCCGCACACCAGCAGGGCGCACAGGAGCATGGCGGATAAGGATCTTTTCAGCTTCATAATAGGTTTCCT
>CAYRPL010000347.1:0-1145 GCA_964426045.1 uncultured Alistipes sp.
CTGCCCCGTCTTCCTCAGATAATCCAGAAACAGATCCTGCTCCTGCCGGGTCAGCACCCGGATCTCCACAGCAGGACGGCGGATCCGGACAGAGCTTCCATCGCAGGGGATAACCGCCCCGCTCCGGCGGGCAAAGCGAAGAATACTGCGCAGAACACAGAGAATATCGGACACCGTCCGGGGCGCCAGGGGCCGGCCATTTTTTCCCTCTCCCCGGAGGAGCGTTATGGAAAAGGATTCGATCAGTTCATGGGTCATATCCTCCACACAGACGTTACCCAGGGCGGGGAGAAGATGCTTTGTGACGATGGCGTGATATTTTACAAAGGAGCTTTCCTTTACCTGCTGGGCGATATTCTCCTCCCAGCGCTGGGCTACAGCGGAGAGCTTCATGGTATCATCCTTCGCCCGGGGCGGGTTCATTTCCCAGAGGGCAGCGGCCTTTTGGAGCTTTGCCTTCGCATCCCGGTAGGTCGCGGCATAGACATAGCCGTAGCGGCTTTTCCCATCCGGGGTGCGCTTCAGATAACGCCCTTCCCAGCGGCCGTCTTTTCTTTTGTAGATATTTTCGCCTTTTCTCGACATAATGATGAAACTCCTGTTCTATGGTATTCGGAGCGCAGGCTCCATATTGTATTTTACCTCCATTTCAGAATTTGGAAACCCTTTTTTCCCGTTTCGTCGTCAAACTCCGCCGTCAAATTTCAAAAACCCGTTGCGGCGCAACGGGTTTTTGCATTTTATCGCAGAGATTGGTGTTGGACTTTGAAAAAATGTTTCCGAAAGGACATAAAAATGGGGAAAATCCCCGAAATAATAAGGAGGATACTTATGAATTTCAAGAAAACTTGGAAGCGTGCCAATGACGGTTTTACCCTGGTGGAGCTGATCGTTGTCATCGCTATCCTGGCTATTCTGGCTGGTGTCGCTGTGCCTGCTTACAGCGGTTACATCAAGAAGGCCAACAAGGCTGCTGACCTGCAGCTGCTGGGTGCTGTTAACACTGCTTTTGCTGCCGCAGCAATGGATGCAGATAACATCAGCATCTCTTCTAAGCCCGATGGCTCCTACACTTTCAATGTTGTCACCATGACTCCCTCTGCTTATCAGGAAGAGTTTGCAATCTACTTTAATGGTAATACCGC
>CAYRPL010000348.1:0-1141 GCA_964426045.1 uncultured Alistipes sp.
AAGGAGTCGCTGTATTCAAAAGGATTAAATTGCAAAATCTTGTTGCAGTTGAATTGCGCATTACCATTGTCACGCTCGGACGCAATGTAGATGAGAGAATCATCTGCTACAGTAATCCCTTCTGCATCTGGCCCCAATCCATTGGGATTATTTTGGTCTTTGATAAATCCAATCTTTTTTCCGTTTTCAAAGCCAGCGGCATAGGAAAGGGATCCGTCACTTTGTCTGTCCAGAATCCAAATAGTTGATATTCTGTTGTCCACAACATACAGACTGTGGCCGGAAAAGTCCAGACCGGAAGTATCCGAACCCAGCTGAATCTCCAAAGACACGATTTCTTCCTTTCCGGGCCATTTGATTGTATTGGACGACTCTTCTTCTTCTGCCACTAATGGTAGTAGAAGAACTGATAATAAGAATACTACTCCCAAAAAACATGCAATATACCGAAACAAATGAACTTCCTCCCTTGCAGAAAAATAAGTCTGTTAAAATATAGCTTAAAAACCATTATTAAACTTAAGCAACCATTCTCTATTCCAAGAACTATGCGTATAACCTGTAAAGTTACGAAAAAATGAGGGTACGATCTGTGAAATAAAGCGGCTATGATTATGTCTCTTGTAAAGACTCGTAGCAAAAAGGTGTTTGCTTAAGTAATGCCTCAGCAAAGGCAATGTGTCCACTTTCTGTGAAGTGTACACCGTCAAATGCTATGGGGACGCTCCATTCTCCTGCATCGATAAATCGGATACCAATTTTTTCTGCGAGAGTTCGGTAGTGCTTCGGAAGCTGAATGGATGCGTCGATCAATGATTGTTCTGTTACCCATTCACAGAATTTCATATGTGGAGGTGCAATCAATAGAACCTTGTCGTTTTCAAACGGAAGACCATTCAGAAAGTATTCCATTCGATGCGTAACAGTGGCTGGATCTGCTCCCCGCAGAAGGTCATTGGTTCCCAACATAATAATCAGTAAGTCAATATCATGAGAAAATCTTGTTTCCGTCCGGGGAATCTCACGCCCATTTGTTCCTTCGTTTCGAATCTCCCAACCCGTCTTTTTTGCTAAAATCTCTGTCCAACGGAAAGACGCTTCATACCGTCCACCAAGGTAACAGCACGGATCGAAGCCATAT
>CAYRPL010000349.1:0-1140 GCA_964426045.1 uncultured Alistipes sp.
TGGGTGCAAGGTTTATAAATTATCTCTGGATGGCGGGTTTTCCTGTCCGAATCGGGATGGTACCCTGGGGGACCGGGGGTGTATTTTCTGTACGGGCAGCGGTGAATTCGCTGAGGGCGGACCGGGCAGCATTGCCGGGCAGCTGTCGCGGGCGAAGGAGCGGGTGACCGCCAAAAATAAGGGCGGAAAGTACATGGCTTATTTTCAGGCCTTTACCAACACTTACGCTCCGGCGGAGAAGCTGCGCAGGCTGTATTTTGAAGCCATCGCACCGGAGGATATCGTGGGGCTTGCCATCGGGACAAGGCCGGACTGCCTGGGTGAGGAGATCATGGAGGTTCTGCGGGAGGTCAATGGGGTGAAACCTGTGTCCGTGGAGCTGGGTTTGCAGACCATTCACCAGGAGACTGCCCGGTATATCCGGCGGGGCTATTCCGCGGACGTGTACTTCGACGCGGTGCGGCGGCTGAAGGCGGCGGGCATTGAGGTGGTGACCCACATCATTCTGGGGCTGCCGGGTGAGACGGTTGAACAGATGGTGGAGACTACCGAAGCGGCGGTGCGGGCCGGGACGGATGGGGTGAAATTTCATCTGCTCCATGTGCTGAAAAATACGGACCTGGCGGAAGAATATGCCGCGGGAAAATTTTCCTGTTTGACCCTGGAGGAATACGGGGAGATTTTGAAGCGGTGTACGGCTGTTCTGCCGGAACATGTGGTTGTGCATCGGATCACCGGAGACGGGGCAAAACGGGATCTGATCGCGCCCCTGTGGTCGGGGGATAAGAAGCGGGTGCTGAATTATTTGCATAGGATTTTGGGAATAAAGCCTTCTCCCCGGGGGAAAGTGCCGGAGCGTAGCGGAGGCGGATGAGGGATGGCGACATGTAATGGAAAGTAGGCACAAAGTTGAAGGGGCTTGGCAGTTCATCATACTACCAAGCCCCTTCAACTATATTGCAACCCGTTATTAAGATATCGCCATCCCTCATCAGTCAGGAATCAGAGATTCCTGACAGCTTCCCCCGGGGGAAGCCTTTTTCTTACCCGAATTTTACAGATCCAATATGGACAAGCTCTGTTGGATTTTGTATAATAATAAGGATATTAAATAAATGGAGGCTCCTTTTATGAAGCTGA
>CAYRPL010000350.1:0-1138 GCA_964426045.1 uncultured Alistipes sp.
CCGGTGTGAAGGCCGAGGGTTACCTCTCGTTCTACGCCAATCAGCTGACCGTAATCCCCGAGGGTGACAAGTACGAGCTGCTGGGCTGGGCTATGCCCCGCTTTAAGAAGTTCTCGGTGTCGCGCAGCTACTTCTCGTGGCTCTGCCCCAAGAAGGCCTACAAGCTCGACACGAACCTCAATGGTGGTGAGCGCCCCTTCATCGTAACGGGCCTCTACGAGCAGTACCTGCCGATGGACATCTATCCGATGTACCTCTTGAAGGCCTGTCTGGCAGGTGATATTGACAAGATGGAGAACTTAGGTATCTACGAGGTGCTGCCCGAGGACTTGGCACTCTGCGAGTTCGTATGCCCCTCGAAGATCGAGATTCAGCAGATTCTCCGCGATGGTATTAACTTAATGATTAAGGAGGCTTAACAATGGATTTGCGTAAATTGGTAGACAAGGTTAAACCGACCTTTACGAAGGGAGGCAAGCTGTCGTTCCTCGAATCGACCTTCGACGGCTTCGAGACCTTCCTCTTTGTTCCCAACAAGACCACCGCAAAGGGTGCCCACATTCGTGACTGCAACGACTCGAAGCGCACGATGATCTGCGTGGTGCTGGCCCTGCTGCCCGCCTTCCTGTTCGGTTGCTTCAACACCGGTATCCAGGTGGGTCTGGAGGGTTTCAACGCCTTCCTCTATGGTCTGATTCGTATCCTGCCGATGGTTGTCGTGAGCTACGTCACGGGTCTGGCCATCGAGTTCGCTTATGCCCAGATTCGCGGTCACGAGATCTACGAGGGCTTCCTCGTGTCGGGTCTTTTGATTCCGATGGTGATGCCCGTTTCGATGCCTCTGTGGATGGTGGCCGTATCGACCGCCTTTGCCGTGGTATTCGGTAAGGAGGTATTCGGTGGTACAGGTATGAACATCTTCAACCCCGCCCTCTTGGCGCGTGCCTTCGCCTTCTTCGCCTATACGCCCCAGATTTCGGGTGAGACCGTATGGTTCTCCGACTGGAAGTTTATGGGTGCTACGGATGCTGTGACCGGTGCTACGGCTCTGGAGCAGTTTGCCGTAAAGGGTGCAATGGACTACTCGGTAATGGATGCCTTCTTGGGCTTTATCCCCGGTTCGTTTGGTGAGACCTCG
>CAYRPL010000351.1:0-1133 GCA_964426045.1 uncultured Alistipes sp.
GTTGCCGGCCACATTTTTTCAATGCGGATATCGCTCTGCTGCTGACAGGCGGCGGGAATCGGCAGATGGGCCCGGAGGAACATACCAGAAGTGAAATGCTCGTCTTTCAGCTTCACAGTGGCCCGGATACGGATCCGGGTTGTTATGGATCCGTTCTGCTTCATTTTATGGATAGTCGAATCCAGGAAATTATCTTCCTCGGAGTCGCTTGTGGCACTTTCTACGCCCCCTAGCTTGGCCCCTACGCGCTCGGCAAATCCGGGCATTGCCTTGCACAAAGTGGAATAGAATCTGTTGAAGATATGGACTTCTCCGTTTACATAGATCCAGCGGATGCGGCGGGCATCGAGCAGCTCATCCAGTTCTTCTTCGGTAAACTCCGGGATATTCTCTTGGATGATGGCAAGGGCCTCCTGGCGGGTATAGGGGAACTCGCCGGGAAGGCGCCGGAGCATTTCTTTATGGACCTCCAGACAATATTTCATGGTCTGGGGAGTGGAAACGTCCTGCAAACGGCGGTCGATCAGACGGATGGCACCAACAAAGTCACCATGGAGTTTTCTTCTTAAAATATCATCGGGAAGACCGACGTTTTGGAATCGGATGGTGTCATTGATGTTCATGGTGGACCTCCTTATTTTAGATATGCACGTATTACTTCGCCATTTCGTACATTGCAGAAGCAATGATCTGTGCAGTTTTCATTAGCTTGGGAATCTCGATAAATTCGTCTGGCTTATGCTCCCGGACTTCATCACCGGGGAAAACCGGGCCAAAGGCCAAGATGTTAGGTAAACTTTTTGCGTAGGTTCCACCGCCGATACACAGGGGATGACCATCCAGTCCGGTATGTTCTTTGTATACCTTCAAAAGAGTTTGTACCAGCTGACTGTCTTCGGGAATATAGAGTTTTGCTTTATGTGCTTCCGCTTCCTTGACAAAGTCAGCGGCAGAAAATAGAGCATTAAAACGAGGAGCACAGTCCTCATAGGACTTGGTGACGGGGTAGCGGTAATTGATCTTCATGGAAAGACATTTTTCGTCCGCGTTGAGGGTTCCCCAATTCAGAGTTAGTTCACCGGAAGCCTGATCGTGTAAATAGATACCGGCGGATTTGCCATTGGTTTCCATGC
>CAYRPL010000352.1:0-1132 GCA_964426045.1 uncultured Alistipes sp.
TGACCCTGTAAATATAGAGAATAGGGGGAAGCACATATGCATTTTTTGATTGTCAACGACGATTCCATCAGCGCTCCCGGTATTGCTGTGCTGGCAAAAATTGCCGCGGAATTTGGCGAGGTTACCGTTGTGGCGCCTGCGGAACAGTGCAGCGCCATGTCCCAGAGGCTGACCATTCGGGAGCCGCTGTCCCTGGAGAAGGTGGAGGATTTCCCGGCTCCTGTCAAGGCGGCCTGGAAAATCGGCGGCACCCCGGTGGATTGCGTGAAGGTGGCGCTGAAATATCTGCATGAGGAACCGGACTGGGTATTTTCCGGTATCAATAACGGCTATAACGCGGGTTTGGACGTTTGCTATTCCGGAACTTTAGGCGCGGTCTTTGAGGCGGCGAGAAATGGAATTCCTGCCATGGCCTTTTCCATTGCCAGCGAGAAGCATCTGGAAGCGGCTGAGGAAGACTTGCGAGCTGTGATGGCGGAACTGCTGGAAAAAAAGCCGAAACCGGGAGAAGCGTGGAATATAAATTTCCCGGCTGTGGGCAGAACCCCTGCCAAGGGAATCCTGCGGGACCGGGTGCTTGCTCCCACCTCCATGTTCCGGGAGACCTATGTGGAATCCAGACAGCCCGACGGTACGGTTTTGCTGACCTGCAAAGGTTTCCATACCCCGGATGAGGAGATCCCGGAGGGAACAGACGCGAAAGCGCTCCGGGACGGCTACATATCTATTGGCAAGGTAACGTGCGGCGTGCTGTAAGAGGAGGACCCCATGGATGCCTATCACGAACTGGCCGTCAGCTATGACCGCCTGACCAACGATGTGGACTACGAGGCCACCGTTGATTTTTATTATGAGATTCTGAAAAAAGAAGGGCTGAAGCCCCGGACAGCCGTGGACTTAGCCTGCGGCACAGGCTCCGTGACGGCAATCCTGGCGGAAAAGGGATTGCAGGTCAGCGTCGTGGACCTGTCTGAGGAAATGCTTACCGTGGCCCAGCAGAAGGCCATGGAGCTGGAAAATCAGCCGCTGTTCCTCTGCCGCCCCCTGCAGGAATTGTGGCTTCCCAGAGGCGTGGATCTGGCGGTATGCGCCCTGGACAGCCTGGACTACATCACGGATCCTGACGACTGCC
>CAYRPL010000353.1:0-1132 GCA_964426045.1 uncultured Alistipes sp.
CTCCGATTGTCATAAGTTTGCTATTTACGCTAAGTACCAAGCTAGAAATTCTGGTACCGTTAAATGCATACGCTTCGATAGTTTCTACAGAATCAGGAACAACAATGTTTGTTAATTTAGAGTTGCCCACAAATGCAGATTCGCCAATCAAAGCAAGTCTTGAACCGGTTGCAATTTCAACAGTAGTAAGACTGCTACCCTTGGTATAGAATGCGTGATGAGCAATTTCAGTTACCGACGCAGGAACAACTACCCTTTGAAGTTTGCTGGTCGTCTTTGTTACGGTAAGCGGCTCTCCACCGGTAGAACCATAATTTGGATTATATGTACCAACTACATAATCCGAGAACGCATACGCGCCTATCTTGCTAACACGTTCAGGAAGAACGATTTCGGTTGCTTCGGTGATTCCGACAAATACACCTTCGTATGCAGTCCATTTATACTGATAAACATTTCTCTCTACCTCCTGACCCTCTTCCAAAACCAAAGCTTCGGTACCGCCTTCTTCAAAGGTGATACTGCTGAGGTTGGTACAGCCAAAGAAAGCGCGGGAGCAAATGGATTGAAGCCCCTGGGGCAAACTGATTTCGACCAGATTTGTGCATTCGGCAAAGGTCCACTCCCCGATACGCGTGACACTGTCGGTCATCGTTACAGAAACCAGAGAAGTACATCCCTCAAAAGCCCTGTCAGGCAGTTCTGTAATTCCGCTTCCAAGAGTCACTTCACCCAGTCCGGTGCATCCGTAGAAAGCATTTGAGCCCAGGGTGGTCACAGAATTGGGAATATGCACACTGGTCAGGCCTCCGCAATACCCAAATGCATGATAGCCGATTGCATTCAAACGATCCGGCAGATTAATTTCGCGCAGGCTATTGCAACTGCTGAAAGCACTATCGCCAATGCTGGTCAAACTGCTGGGAAATACTACGGTTTCCAACATATTGCACGAAGAGAAGGCACCTTCGCCAATGGAGGTCACACCCTCAGGGATCGCAATTTCAGTCAAACCGTCGCGGGCGTAGAATGCCCAGGCACCAATGGCGGTCACACTGCCATCCACCGGTATCACGCTGGTTTTACAACCCAGCACAAGTACCTTTCTCTGGCTTTCCATGATGCAATTATA
>CAYRPL010000354.1:0-1125 GCA_964426045.1 uncultured Alistipes sp.
TGGAAAAGAAGAAGTACACCAGCGATGAGCTGAAGGATATTGCCAAGGAAATCATGGAGAACCTCAGGCCGAAGCGTCTGTCTGTCCGTGAAATCAAGAACCTTGCGAGGCATCTTGTTGATCTGACTGACTACATTGTCCTCCGTGAGGCAGAAGAAGAGCCGCACGCGGCTGGCACCGAATGCGGCTTGATGGATGATTAGAAGTATTCCGGAGTTTCTGCCTTCTCTTCTTTCTGAGGTTTCTCGATTTCTGCGGCGATTTCTCGCATCAGAGCGACAGCAGTCTCGGCATTATAGTTGTATGCCCCGCACTGATTGGCCATGATGCCTGCCGCCAGGATCGCGGCACAATTCATAATTTCGGCTTCGTTCATGGTTTCACCTCCCCTCGAGTTGATTCTATCAGAGCCGGAAGAAAATTGCAATACTAAGGGGGTGAACCCATGAGCAACGATGAGAACAAGAACATGATCGCCGACATGGTCGAGGTGCTGAGCACTCTGACTCACGACGAACTGCTGCAGGCTTACGGCTTCGCCCTCGGCCTGCAGGCCAAACAGAACGCTGCGTAAGGAGGATCAATATGCCCATCATCATCGCACGCGAGGGCCCCGTGGAGCCCAAAGTCATCAAGCCTCCGACGCCGGAACAGCGCCAGCAGCTGTGGGAAGCCGTAGTCAAAAACTTCTGCGACAAAAACCCCGACAAGCTCCGTGCCCTGTTCGATCCCGCGCCCGCCGAGAGTGCATAAGGATGCCTCTGAGCCGCGTGGCAAAACGCGGCATCCCAACAGCACCGCAATCTTCAATTGCCAACGAACTCCTTTTCAACTTCATAGGCTCCCCGCGTGCGGTGCGGCGGGGAGCCGCCATACGGGCGGGAAGCACATGCGGATGTGCAGTGCCAGCACAGGCAAAGGCAGTCGGTTCGAATCCGGCCCCTCCCTCCACCGGCAATTGGTCACTGCCGGGAATCCCTCACTTTCTGGCGGCGGGAAAGACCGCACTCCGGGGTGGTGACACCCCGGAGAAATCTAAAAAACGGAGGATTTGCTATGAGCAAGTGGCCACACCTTGATTTGACCCGCCTTGATGGCCGGCCTGCTGCAGATCAGCTGGTAGCT
>CAYRPL010000355.1:0-1121 GCA_964426045.1 uncultured Alistipes sp.
GCTTCATCTCCCCGGCGCTGAGCTTACCCAAAAATTCGATTTTTTCCGAAATTCCCAAGCTTTCCGCCAGTTCCGACAGATATTTCCGGTATCCTTCCTGCCGCAGCTTGTCCCCGCCCAGGAAAGATTTCCCCGGCACCGCCAAAGCAGCATCGGGATACTCCTTCAAAATCTCCGCAAAGGCCTCCATCACATAATGGAACCCCTTGATGGGATACAGGCAGCTTGGTGCAAAGATCCGGTGCTTCACACAGTCCGCAAACTGCCACTGACCCTCATAAAATTCGTCCCGCAGCGTCTCGTTGCAGAAGTGATACTGCACCGCAGGATTCACCCGCCTGGTGCATGCCTCATCCCAGTCCGTCCGGCCAATGACGTGCCGAACCTTCTGCAGCGCCTTCACTTCCAGTTCTCCCCGGAGGGCAAACTTCTTCTGCTGCTGCAGGATATTATCCCGCCGCACCAGATCCCGGAAGGTATAGCCCTTCTGAACGTCATAGGGCACACCCTCGGCATAATGCCCGGCGTAAACAGAGCAAAGACCCTGAATGCTGATGACACACTTGTGGAGCATCCCCGCCTTTTCCGCCGCATTCACCATAGCCAGAGTATGTCCATACTCCGTACCCCAAATATGGATCACATCGGGACAGAAGCCCTTCAGCTCCTCCCCGAAGCTATTTTCCAGCTCAGGAAGATACACATAGGGCAACCCCTCTTTAAATGTAGCATAGCCACACTTTTCATCCAGTTCTCCCCTGCCTCCGTCGCCGGGACACAGGATACGCATATCCATCCCCGTCTGACGCAGATCGGACAGCACATGGTCCACCCACAGTCCGCCGCTGACGGCTTTTCCGCTGATCTTCTCTTTTACCTTGCCGGGTACCATATTACACAGCCACAGCAGCTTCATAGCTTCACTTCCTTGCTTCCAGCATATCCAGGATCTTTTTCGCCTGGATCACATTGTTTTTCTCTTCCAGCACAAACCGCCGGGCTTTTGCGCCCATTTCGAACAGTTCTTCCTCAGACTGTGCCAGAACCGACCTCAATTTCTTTGCGATTCCCTCCGCCGATTCATCCTCCAGCAGGTACACATAGGGATGGTATTCCTTCGG
>CAYRPL010000356.1:0-1117 GCA_964426045.1 uncultured Alistipes sp.
GTTCTGACTGGTTTGCTTCTATTATGCCTGTATGCGGTGGCGGAATGAAATGGAATGCTGCCCGTCTGAGAAATGTTCCTGTTTGGGCATTTCATGGAATGGACGACCAGACCGTACCTCCAATACAAAGCATTCAAATGGTGGATGCAGTAAATGCAGCAGGTGGAAATGCCAAAATAACATTACTGAATAACATGGATCATAACTGCTGGGACTACGCATATGGCCTCCGAGAGTTGTTCGACTGGATGTTGATTCAAAAAAAGACTGTGTCGTGTTGCGTGCCAGATGAGCGCTATAAGGGCAGTCAGCAATTTGGATGATGATATTATAGACTTTTTCATTGGTGGGATTTATCCCGCCCCTCCTAAGGGCGCAGATCGTTATGACCCGATCTGCGCCCATTTTTGGTCTCTAAACTAGAGAATGCGTAAGCGCTTAACAACTGCACTCCTTACCAAATATTCGCGGCCGGGTCCTTTTGGGCCCGGCCGTTGGGGGTTTGGATTCATTCACTTCCTGTCGGGACTGCTTCTGTGTACCGTAGCCGTGCCCTAAATTCCCAGAAATTCTACCTGCAATAATTTTTCTAATCTAAAAATTCTGTTAATTCGCAAAAGCTGTGAAGATTCGAAATTTTTTGGATGAAAAATATTTTGCAGTATAGTAGAATTCTGATGGATTGGAGAAATAGAAAATCCGAACATTATACGAGCTGATATCCTTAATAATCAGGCAGATTCGGATAAAATGAGATAATTCTTCTCGTGGCATAGTAGAAAATCCCGGGAAGTTAGGTTTTACACCTTCAGCATGTGCAGCTCTCTTTTTAAATCATTTAATGTTTCCTTGCTGTGCGATCTGGCACAATTCTGCCATTTCCGTTGGTGTTTCCTGGAGTCCACGCTTAAACCATTCTTCTATCCAGCCGTAGAGTCCGTAGGAAAGATATGCGGTGGTATACGCTGTGATATTGGTTTGCTCCGGCTTCGGACCGCAGGCATCTTTGATGCTTTGCAGGCTGATATGCGCCAATCCTTGCCTGTAGAGCATGATGAAAAGCTCTTTGTGGGTCCAGAAATGATCAAAAATCGCTTCAACGATATTGTAATTCTTC
>CAYRPL010000357.1:0-1116 GCA_964426045.1 uncultured Alistipes sp.
TGTGGAGGGCTGAGATATGAGACAGGTTAATTTGGCAATTTCCTCCCTGACCCACGCCCATGTGCGTAAATACTATGCAACCCTGGACTCCAACGCCAAGCTGAACTGGGTTGCCGTTTCCTGCGCCACCGAGGCAGTGGCCGAGGACTTCAAGCTCTACGGCTATGATATTCCCATCTATATGTCCACCGAGCAGATGCTGCAGGAGCATCCTGAGATCGACGGTGTTGTCATTGCCAGCCAGAACCACCAGCACTACGAAGATATGGAGCTGTGCGCCAAGTACGGCAAGCACATGCTGTCCATGAAGATCCCCACCTTCGATCTGGAAGAGTACGACCGTATGATCCAGCTGGTGGAAGAGAAGGATCTGATCTGCCAGGTGGAGCTGGAAATGCACTACAATCCCTCCTGCCGTAGAGCCATCGAGCTGGCAAGAGAGGGCGCCATTGGTGAGATCATTTCCTTTAACGCCACCAATATCACCCTGTCCCCCGTGTGGGCATTCCCCTGGCAGGGCGTGCCGGAGTACTCCTACGGCAAACGCGTTCCTCTGAAGGAAGGCGATCCCCGCTTCCGCGGCGGCGCTCTGAGCGACCATCCCCATATCTTCGATATGCTGCGCTGGTGCACCGGCTCCGACTTCGACTATGTCTTTGCCGATGTCGCCAACAACATCCGTGACATCGAGGAAGAGGATGTCCTGTATGTTACCGGTCAGATGAAGAACGGCTGCAAGTTCCTGCTGGATCCCTCCTGGTCCCGTTTGGAAGAGAAGATCAAGCGCCCCGGTCCCGGCTGGGAGATCTTCCCCAAGCGCATGGAGGTCAACTTCTCCATCGTGGGCACCGAAGGCGTGATCCAGGCCGACTGCTTCGGCCCCAACGTGTACTTCAACGGCGGCCCCAACAACCGCTATACCGTGCAGTACACCTACTTCGACGAGTGGATCGGCATGATGGACGAGTTCCATGACTGCATCCTGAACCACAAACAGCCCAAGATCAACCTGCAGTGGCACAGAAAGACCATCGAAGCCATGGTGCGCTGCTACGATTCCATCGCCAGCGGTGAGCCCGTCTACATTAAATAAGGATTAAAGGAGAAACAATATGG
>CAYRPL010000358.1:0-1109 GCA_964426045.1 uncultured Alistipes sp.
CAGGCTACATCGGCTACGGTCAGGTGGTCAACGGTATTGAAAACGAAACTGTATCCTATGCTTTCGCCCTGGAAAAGGCGAAGGAGGCGGGAAATGCGGAGGATATTGCAGAACTGGAGCGGATCGGTCCTCCTGTGGACGGGCAGTACAAGCCTGTTTTTGAGGGGCTGATGGCTCAGCGGCGGATCATGAAGAAATATGGCGGCCACTCCACGAAAAAGGGCGGCTATTTCTCCGGTACCGTCATTCCCATTCTGACCTCCCCGGAACTGAGCCTGCGGGACAAGATCGGCACCGCCAGGGGCTATAAGGTATGTTTGTCCGCTATGTGGCCCACCATTGTGCATTATGATTTTGTGAAGGACTGCAAGCCCTTCCAGATGCCCTACTACATTTTCCAGGGACGGCTGGACAGAAATACCCCGGCTTCTCTGGTGCAGGAATTCTATGATTCCATTGAGGCTCCCGATAAGGATCTGATTTGGTTCGAACACTCTGCCCATGGACCTATGGGAGAGGAGCCGGAGAAGTTTAAGAGACTGATGCGGGAGAAGTTTTTGGCGATCAGGGTATGAACGCAATAGGACGGGGAGTGCCCCCGCCCTGCATAACAAAATAGCGATTTATGAAAATGGAGAGAAGGTTTTATGAAAAAACTGACCAATGGGAAGATCGTGGCCCTTTGTATGGGTGATTTTTCCCGGGGTATGATCAACGGTATTATTACCACTTATCTTTTGACCTTTTTTATTCCCACCAATGCAAACACCACGCTGCCGCAGTTTTTCCTGAATGCGTCGCTGGTGATGGCGGTGATCCGGGGCATTGGTACCATTGTGGATGCCATTACGGACCCCTGGGTCGCCAATCTGACGGACAACTGCAAGCACAAGCTGGGGCGGCGGATTCCCTTCATGCGCTGGAGTGCGGTGCCCTATGGTCTGTGCTGCCTGCTGATCTTCTTCCCGCCGGTGAACGGGACCAGCTTTGTCAATGCCCTTTGGGTGGGCGTGCTGCTGGTGCTGTACTATCTGTTCTCTACGCTCTATAACATTCCTTATTCTGCCCTGCAGGCGGAGATCGTGGCGGAGCCTAAGAGAAGGGTGTTC
>CAYRPL010000359.1:0-1099 GCA_964426045.1 uncultured Alistipes sp.
CTCCAGATTAGATATCAAGCCATCCGCAGCGCCGTCCAGCGGGTCACAGAGTTCCGTGATTTTATCGGACACCCGGCGCATATCATCCGGACCGATCCAGCCCTCCCATTCGTTTTTCATAAGCATCGTGGCATTCATAGCGTCTTTGACTGCTTTTGCAGTCCAGTTAAGGACCGGGTACAGGCAAATCACGCCGTCATAAGCCTCCGGGTAATGAATGACCGCTTTCAGCGCGGCTCGTCCGCCATTGGAGCTGCCTGTAAAATAGATCCGCTCAGGAGCCTTATCATAGTAGTGCCTAACGATATGCAGCACTGCATCCCGGGTTTTCAGGATATGCTCGTGGGCAAAATTTCGCAGAGCCTCGTCATTCAGGGCAAATCTGCTGTCCCAAAGGCCACCAATATGGCCACTGTCGCTGCCAAAGGTGGCATATCCAGCGCCGAGAGGCGTTGGATGATCTGCGGGCTGCCACTTGCAGGGCTCCTCACCAGTAACCAGGAAGCCATCAAAGCCCCCGCCACCAATATGCAGCATTTTCCCGTTCCAGTGCTCCGGGAGGTTTACCTGAAAATGAATATCCCATGAGGCTCTGTCGACGGGATGCACCGCACCGCGTACGCGAAGGAACCTGCATTTGTCATTGGCTGCCTCCTCTACGAAATCAACAGTAGCCCCCCTTGTAGGCAGGCCTATTGCGTCAGCAGGGATTTCATATGGAGTTGTAATTATCATAATATCAAGTCCTCTCAGCACTATTATTCAAACGATTCCTCCAATTTTCTAGAGGGGCAATACAGTACCGATGCCTGTCTACATCTATGCTCAGCATATCGGTGCCAGCGAAGACCGACTTCACCGCGCATTGCTGCTAAGCAATCTGGTAGCTCTGTATCAGAAGAGCCAGCTGGGTAAGCTGAGCGCTTACTGCGGTGCCGTCAGCGCCGCCACCGGCAGCGGTGCCGCCATCGCTTATCTTTCCGGTGGTGATCTGGACTGCATCACGCGCACCATCACCAATACCATCGCCAATGTCAGCGGCATTGTCTGCGACGGTGCCAAGAGCAGCTGTGCAGCCAAGATCGCCAGCAGCGTATTC
>CAYRPL010000360.1:0-1093 GCA_964426045.1 uncultured Alistipes sp.
ATGCCAATACCCATGCTGTTTGCAAGGAAAGCGGCGCGGAGGTGCTGGTGGCGGGCTCTGCCGATTTCAAGGCAGCCGACCGGGCGGCATTTGTAAAGGTGATTCAGGCATAAGCAAGTGTAGGGCGGGGGCTTGCCCCCGCCGTTTTACGTTTGATGTATAAAAGGGAGGGAACTATGGACTGGAAGAAGATCAAGAAAATTGACGGACACGTACATCTGTTACCGGAGGAATCTTTGGTCTGGAAACGGCAGGAGGACCCTGCTTGCTGGGGGATGGCGGAGGAAGAACGGTTCTTGGCGATCATGGAAGAATACCATGTGGAGAAAGCGGTCCTGGCTCCTATCAATGATTTTGGAACCTACTTCGATGACCCGGATAAGACCAATGCCTGGTTGGGCAGCATGATGGGCAAGCACCCGGATAAGTTCATTGCCTTTGCGGACGTGGTGAATGCCGGCGGGTATTTTTATGAAATGGCCCCCTACTGGCTGGAGCGGGCGGTGAAGGAATTCGGGCTGAAGGGTTTGAAGCTGCACCCTTCCAATCTGGGTATGGATATCGACTGCCTGGACATGGTGCCGGTTCTTCGCAAGGCCGCTGACCTCGGTGTTCCGGTGATGGTTCATTCCTATCCCTTCGGACGGCAGAAATATGATTGCTGCGAGCCTGCGAAGATTCATAACATGGCGAAGATTTTTCCGGATGTGACTTTCATCGTCTCCCATATGGGCGGCTACCGCTGGATGGATGCCCTGGGCGGGAACGAATATGTGGATATTTCCACCTTTCTGCCGGAATTGGTGAAGCTGTATGGAATTGAGCAGGCCAATCGAATCCTGCGGAATTTTGGCGCAGACCGACTGGTGTTTGCTACGGATTTTCCTCAGGTGTATCTGTGTGAAACGGGGAATATCTATCAGACCTACTGTGATATTCTGGATCAGATGGATTTTACGAAGGAAGAGTGTGAGAAAATCGCCTATGGAAATATGGCGGGGATTTTGGGCTTGTAACATTTTATTGGGGGATTGCCACACCAGCGTGCGCGCTGGTTCGCAATGACAGTGTTTTTGAGGTGTGATATGAAATT
>CAYRPL010000361.1:0-1091 GCA_964426045.1 uncultured Alistipes sp.
GATTGGGCGGTCTTGAAGGACCGGTTATGAATACCGGAGATGAGCAAAAAGAAGTGAGGTTCATATTGCCCTATACTCATTTGCTGCCAGAAGAACTGCCACAAACGGAAATGTTGCCATTCACTTTCCAGTACGAAACAACAACATCTTTATTTCGAGACCAAAGTTTAACATGGTCTGCCAGTCTGCATTTTGATACTGATGCGGAATTTTTTACGTTCAAAAAGCCTGTAGAAAGTACAAGTTTTTCGATTATTAGTGAGAAATATAAAACTCGATTGATTGAAAATACACTATTCTTTGATGATGGTGTGTTCATAGAAGGTATTGAAGGTGGTATTCGTCATACAGGGAATGCTTATTTTGCTGGCAACCTTAGTTCTATGCAATTTGCCAGCGGTTTTGCCGGGTATGGGTGGGCCATTATGCAAAGTGAATTAGTAGGAGGTATAGCTGCTACATTTGATGAATTGACAATTCGTAAGAAAGCAAGATTCTATGAATTTGAAGTTCAGAAAAACTCAATTACAAACGGGTCTTTGTGGGTAAGCGATGCTTGTTCAGGAGATATAGTTGAAGAGATTGTATAAATGGCGGTCTTTGATTATAAGAAATATAAAATATCCTTGCGTTCTGATTCAAAGAAAACACAAGGATTGCAGACTGGAGATATAGTCAGAAGGCAATATTTCGATGGTAAAAATCTTATTTATTCTCTTATGTGCGTATTGGATTATGGCGTAGATAAGATTGTAGATGAGAACAATGACATACAAGAACAGGCTTATTTCATAGGAGCGTTATTAGAGGGCGATGCACCTCAAACTAACGAGATACTTGATTTCGCCAGAATAACAAACCTATTTGATACAGATAGGTCCGGAGCATTATACTTAACAGCTTCAGACGATCAGGCTCCATTCATGGACATAATAGATGGTATTGGTCGTAATGCAAGTTTGTGCTGGCCGGAAAATATTGCAAACACAGAACAAATAGATTCCACTTCGCAATATGTCGTGGATGGAACGGATTGTGTAACTTATGATTACACCAAAAGCGATGGCGGCCATTCCAGAATTTGCCATATC
>CAYRPL010000362.1:0-1090 GCA_964426045.1 uncultured Alistipes sp.
AGTCAGCAAGTGGGAAAATGACCAGTCCTGCCCCGACATCACCATGCTGCCGAAATTGGCAGAGGTCTTCAGCATCACCACCGACGAGCTGCTGGGACTTACCAGAACGGAAGTACATACCGCCGAGATAGTGACCCGGGAAAGCGAATCCGGAGAGGGGCCTGCGGAAGACGGCACCTGGGAATTAAAATGGGACGGCGGGCGGAAAGCCACCATTGGCTTCGCGGTTTGGATGCTCTTATCCGGTTTTCTGCTGCTTCTGACCAGTGATGCCGGGTATGAGACTTCCCTTTGGGATATCCTGTGGACTTCCGGACTGACGCTATTTGGATTGTTTGGTATTATTCATCCCCGATTCTCCATATTCCGTCTGTTCTGCGCCATTCTGGGCGGACATTTTTTGTGCAGCAAGGTCTTCCGGCAATTTTTGGATACAGACTACCTGATGGTCCTGTTTTTCCTCTTTTTCGGCATCTATCTGCTGATTCAGGCTCTGCGCAAGCCTAAAGAAGGCAGCTTCCACCTGTTCCACAACGGTAAGTCTGTCCTCTCCGGCTCCCGAAAGGCCTGCAATTATACCGGAAACCGCTTCGAATGCGACGCCTGCTTCGGAGAAATCAGCTATCCCATTCAGCTGCACCGGCTGGAGGGCGGCGAGGCAGATGTAAGCTTTGGCGAAATGACTGTGGATCTAACCGGCTGTCAGGAGCTTTCCGATGGGTGCCGGGTGGCGCTGAATTGCTCCTTCGGTGAGCTTCAGGTGCTGGTGCCCCGGCACTTCCGGGCAGAGACCAGCGAAAGCACCGCCTTCGGCTCCATCAATATTCAGGGCAGCCCCGCACCGGAGGTGGTGGGAACGCTGTATCTGGAATGCGATGTGAGCTTTGGGCAAATCACTGTGCGGTACGTTTGATCCTCAAGGCGGGCGTAAATTACGCTCGCCTCACCTCTCCCGACCTTACTGCGCTCGGCCGCCCTCCCCAAAGGGGAGGACTTTGGGAATGTCTATGGGATAATTGTCCAACCATTTTCGCTTTTTTTCTTATTTGCGCTGATTGTTCTTGCTTTTTTGGACTTGCGGTGATAGAAT
>CAYRPL010000363.1:0-1087 GCA_964426045.1 uncultured Alistipes sp.
CGTGCGGTGGTCACTTCCGCTCGGAGCACCAGACCGAGGAGGGCGAGGCCCTGCGTCACGACGACAAGTTCGCCTACGCCGCCGTTTGGGAGTACAAGGGTATGGATGTTGAGCCCGAGATGACCATCGAGAAGCTCGACTACGAGTTCGTACACCGTGCACAGCGTAACTACAAGGACTAAAACTTTTTGACGTTAAACTTTAATAAAACATCGAACTATGAATTTTACATTAAAGATATGGCGTCAGAGAGACGCTAAATCGCAGGGTGCTTTCAAGGAGTATCAGGTGAAGGACATCTCGCCCGACACCTCGTTCCTCGAGATGCTCGATATTCTGAACAACGACCTGGTATATGCCGGTGAGGAGCCCGTGGCTTTCGACCACGACTGCCGCGAGGGTATCTGCGGTATGTGCTCGCTGCACATCGACGGCCACGCCCACGGCCCCTCGCAGGCCGTTACGACCTGCCAGCTCTATATGCGTAAGTTCAAGGATGGCGCAACCATCACCATCGAGCCCTGGCGCTCAGCTGCCTTCCCCGTCATCCGCGACCTGGTAGTGAACCGTGGCGCCTATGATGAGATTCTCCAGGCCGGAGGTTTCGTTTCGGTTCGCACCAACTCGGTACCCGACGGCAACGCCATTCCTATTCCTCAGGCCGATGCCGAGGAGTCGATGGATGCTGCTGCCTGCGTAGGTTGTGGCGCTTGCGCCGCAACGTGCAAGAACGGTTCGGCCATGCTCTTCGTCGCTGCCCGCGTATCGTCGCTCGCCAAGCTGCCCCAGGGCCGCGTGGAGGGTGCCCGCCGCGCCAAGGCGATGGTTGCCAAGATGGACGAGCTGGGCTTCGGTAACTGCACCAACACCGGTGCCTGCCAGTCGCAGTGCCCCAAGTCGATCTCCATCGCGCATATTGCACGACTAAATCGCGAGTTCTTGGCAGCAAAACTCAAGGACTAAGCATTTTGATACGTTGAAAAAGAGGCTGTCTAACAAGTCAAATTCTAACGATTTCACCCCCGTCAGATGCACTTCTGGCGGGGGTGAATTTCATTTTTGGAGACTTGTTAGACAGGCCCTTTTT
>CAYRPL010000364.1:0-1080 GCA_964426045.1 uncultured Alistipes sp.
ATGACCGGGAGCTGGTGGAGCTTCTGTGTGGGAAAACGCAGGTGCCCTTCCCGGAGCAGTACTTGCACATCACAGCCCGGAAGTTCCGGAATGCCGGATTTGAAATTCTGGAAGAAAGCGAGTGCTTCCGCCCGATCAAATTCTTTGACGTGGGGGCGTTGGTTTGGTTCGCCCGAATCATTGAATGGGAATTCCCGGATTTTGCGGTGGATACGCACCTGGAGAGGCTGCTCAATGCCCGGCGGATCTTGGAAGAAAACGGCTGCATAGAAGGCAGGATCCATCGCTTCCTGCTGGCGGCGCGGAAGAAATAGGATTATATCGCCTTGTAATTCAAAACCCGGATTTGGCTCGTGATGATCACGCTTCCAATTCCGGGTTTTTGAATTATTTGGTATAGATTTCAATTGCTTTGTGGGCGAACTCCGCGGTGCCTTCGCCGCCGGCACGCTCGATGTTTTCGGTCATGCTGGCACCGGCGATGTACATTTGGCCTAGCCCCCGGAGGATCTGGGGGGTGCAGGTGTAGTAGTGTGCGGTGATGAAGGTTTGCAGTTTGGCGATCAGGGCCTGGGCTTCCGGGGAAGCGGGGGGCAGGTGGCGGATTGCGCCGATCTGCGCGAAAATATCCATGAGGGCATCGCCGGTGGATTTCAGCTGCTCCTGGGTCTGGCCCTTCGTATTCTGTTCAAATTCCCGATATGCGTCGGTCTTGCCCCACCTGGCCCTCGCCTGGGCGGCGTATTCGTCCATTTCGGATCGGTCAAAGGATTCAAAGTTCATATCCATCACTCCTGTTTCCTGAATCTGACGGGCGTGGGAAATCAGGGTGTTCAGATGATCCCGCTGCAGTTCCAGCAGCTTGATCTGCTGCTCCAGGGCAGACACCGGATCGAATGCGGGGGAGTCCAGAATTTCCTTGATCTCCTTCAGAGGGAACTGCAGCTGCCGAAACAGCAAAATTGTCTGCAATCGCCGAAGGGCTGCATCGTCATACAGCCGGTAGCCTGCCTGGGTTACCCGGGTGGGTTTCAGCAGGCCGATGGCATCATAATGGTGGAGCGTGCGCACACTCACACC
>CAYRPL010000365.1:0-1078 GCA_964426045.1 uncultured Alistipes sp.
TTTTTTTGTATTGTCGTTGATCCTTTATTTTGCACTTCGGTTGTGAATGTGCTGAGAAAAAGCCGAAACTTTTTCTCTTCTATCTCATAATCGCTGCCTCTACTATTCCGCTATCCTGCGCCCGGCATCGTAGGCTCGTTGCAAGTCCTCCTGCCAATGGGCATCGCGCCAGGCGTGCTTTGCCTCCTCCGAAAAACTGCCGAGTTCGTAATTGTCGTATTTCGCCACTTGGCAAACAATCCCGACCGATGCGGGGCCTCATCGCAACCGCTTGGGCAATCACCTCCGCATCCTCCGGCCCCGCCGGCCGCACTCGAAACGATTATAACTCAATGCGAAATGTGGAGCGAAAACGAGTTTAAGTAATAAATGAAAATACCAAAGCAAAAGCATCAAATGCGATCAAGAGCTTGTTGCAGATCGGCAAGCAGATCGTCAATATGCTCTGTGCCGATTGATAAGCGTACCGTTGAAGGGGTAATTCCCTGATTGGCAAGTTCCTCATGGCTCATTTGCGAGTGTGTGGTCGTATATGGATGGATCACCAGACTCTTGACATCGGCAACATTTGCCAACAAGGAGAAGAGTTCGAGCGAGTCGATAAATTGCCAAGCCTGCTGCTGATCACCCTCTAATTCAATGGTAAATATCGAGGCTGCTCCCTGCGGGAAATATCTATTATAAAGCGCATGGCTCGGGCTGTTCGGCAGTGACGGATGATTTACGCTGCGTACCTTCGGGTGTGCGGACAAGAACTCTACCACGCGCAGTGCATTTTGTACATGTCGCTCGACTCGCAGCGAGAGTGTTTCGAGTCCCTGTAAGAGTATGAATGCATTGAATGGGCTTAATGTTGCCCCCGTATCGCGCAACAATACCGCACGAATACGCGTCACATATGCAGCTGCTCCCACCGCATCGGCAAAGACCACACCGTGATAGCTCGGATCAGGTGCGGCAAGGGTTGGGTACTTCTGCGGTTCGCTCTTCCAATTGAAACGACCACTATCGACAATCACTCCGCCCAGTGAGGAGCCGTGTCCGCCAATAAACTTTGTTGCCGAGTGTACCACGATAT
>CAYRPL010000366.1:0-1076 GCA_964426045.1 uncultured Alistipes sp.
ATCAGGTGGCGGGTGCGCATATTTCCTATACAGAACAGGAGGAAACGATGGATATGAACAAAGCACCTCCTGATAAAGCAGCCCGAAGCCGGGAATTCCCCGGTTTCGGGCTGCTTTATTTCAAGGATTGTTGGGATGGCGGCGTTGCGGAGGGGGTGGCGTGGACGGGCGGGTTCCTGGTTCATGGGGTGTTTCCTTTCGCTGGATTCGCGGTTTTTGTTATGCGCCTGATTCCGGACTCAGCGTCTGCAGTTGGGAGGCATAGCCCGACTGCTTGTTTTCCGGTATCCCCAGCGCGTCCATCGCTTCCCGCGCTGTCCAGTTCTTGTTTTTCATCAGGTGCGGAAACACACTGTGCCGGATCAGGATTCTTCCTCAGGCTCACGCCATTCCTTCACCAGCGCCGTCTTCCGATAGAACGCGATGCCGTAGCAAAGTACAGTTTCGTAACCGGGATCGATCCCTTCCGCATACCCTCTCTCCCGGATTTGTTCGATTGCCGCCTCACAATCCTTTGCCATCTGCTCCTTACTGCCGGTTCGCTTGATTTCTATGATCATCACACGCCGGTTCTTCCGGTCAAACAACTGTAAATCCGGCCGTCCTAATCCCGATTCCCTGTTCGAACTGGTTTCATAACCACGTCCGACGAACAGGCCAGCCAGAAATGCATGATAATAGTTCTCGTGATAATCCATATAACTGATCGTATCCCAGAGCAGATCCGACATTAGCCTGGAGGACAGCTCTTCTTCTCCTGACCACAAGGCGTCCATCAGTGCCTTTTGTCGGGAAATATCAAGAGTCTCCTTGAACAGGCTGACCACGGTTTCCTGGAAGACCCCCGCTATTTCGGCATTCGGGATCTTCAGTGACACGGTATTCCCGTTTTCCCGCGGATTTGCTTTGGTCAGATATCCGGTCATCAGCAAAATGCTCCACAGATTCTGTTCCGATTCCCGCAACCGGTCATACGTCAGCTGATCCGTAATCGTTTCCGCGATCGTGCCGCCATTCATCAGGGTTTCAAACTTATTGGTCACCTCATAACGCCCGACAAATTCGCGGATGATGCT
>CAYRPL010000367.1:0-1076 GCA_964426045.1 uncultured Alistipes sp.
TGGAAGAGCTGGAGCAGGCTGTTACCGACATGGGACTGGAAAGCACCGTGTACTGTATTGGCCGGTCTGAAGAAATGCGTTCGTGCTATCGTGACAGTGATTTGACCCTCATCTGCTCCCTGAAAGAGGGCCTTTCCCTAACGGCTTATGAATCATTGTCCATGGGTGTTCCCGTGATCAGCAGTGATGTCGGCGGCCAGCGGGACCTGATTGGAGAAGATGTTGGCATTTTGATCCCTCTGGCCCAAAGGGAAGTCGAGGATCTTGACAGCCGTAATTTCCCTGAAGAGGAGATCGGACAATATGCCAAACACATCACTGCCTTGCTCTCAGATCCCGTTCTGCGAAAGAAGCTTTCCGAAAACGGCAGAAAAAAGATCGAGGCAGGCTTCTCCATCGAGAAAATGATCGAGAAGCTCTATGGCGAGATTCACGCCCTTTGTGCTGATGGATCTTCCTCTGCCCGCCGGACCCTTTCGGCTTCCCTTGGGGACGCCCCCGCTTTCGCAGCCGATTACTATTCCATCTATCTGCAATGGAAGATCCAGCAGATGGAGTGCGAGACCATTTGGAAGGAGCGCTGCCGCTTGGCAGAGGAAAACGAGGCTCTCACGGAAGCCATCAGGAATCTGCCTTTCAAAACTCTGGTCAAGCAGATCATTAAGAAAATCATCCGGAAATTCCTGCGTCTTTTGGGAATCAAACCGGATACCCAGGAAAAATCAGCGCAGTCCCAATAATTTATCGGGCGGTGTAAACATTGATTGCAGGAAAGAAGAAGAATCGGATCAATTTAAGCAGCTTTGATCTTGTGAAAGGTCTTGGCATCATGGCCGTTGTGCTGATGCATATGCTTCCCCAGTATGACCTCCAGCGGGTAGTCCCTCTGGGATGGCTTTACAAGGGTCTGAATATGCTCAGTGCCGGTGTTATGCCCATGTTTTATATTGCCAGCGGCTACAGCTTTAAGGAAAAACCCGCCAAAAAAATGGCGAAAAAGACCTTTTCGGATTTTGTCAAGCCCTATCTGATTGTCATGCTGGCCGTGGGCATTCTGTTCCCCATCTGCCATTACC
>CAYRPL010000368.1:0-1073 GCA_964426045.1 uncultured Alistipes sp.
GACATTCCTCCTGTTGGATAAAGTGTGTGCTCCACCTTTATTTTACCCAACATCCAAGTATTATGGTGTCTCCAGAAAATCAGATATGCATATTGTCAAAGCTCACGCCCCCGTCAGCCTGGTATGCAGCCTGCCATTCCTTCCGCAGAAGCATTGCCGGTTGTGGTAGTGACTGTTTTTTTGATTGCCCTGAGAAAATACAACCATTGATCAAAACAAATCGGGTGCAGCTTTCGCTGCACCCGATTTCCGCCCGTAGAAAACTGCGGTTCCTGTCTGTTAAATGGCGAAAGGAGAACCTGTCAAACTGGCATAGTAAAAACGCTTTTTTGAGGTTTCCTTCAGTTTTACATTTCGGTGAAAGCACCATAAGCAGCTTCGAAGCTGCCTGCGTCATTCATGCTGCCGGATCCTTTGTACCGTGGATAGGCCGGATACAATACCTCCAGCCGCGTCACCTCGCCCGCATCGGGTCGTTTGTCCCCAACCACCAGCACTTCAGGCGCGATACCATTCACGACCCAATCATCCAGGATTCCCAGAAGATCCGCAGACATAGTCAGCTTCTCCCCTTCTCCATGACCGTAGCCTGGGATCAGATAGAATCTGATCGATTCCTCTATTCTGTCCCCATACAAGGCTTTGACACGATTGTAGTAATCAATGGTTCCCGCAGGTGTTACCATGGGATCCATCATGCCGTGCATCAAAAGCAGTTTCCCACCGCCTTCCAGGAACGGACCAATTTCAGCGTCGGTTGCGTCCAACAGCGCAGAGGCTTTCCGGATCTGCTCCGAATGCTTTTCAATATCCAGTCGCGCAGTGTCAAACTCGCCATCGCGCATGATCTGATATCTTACGACCGCGTCCGCAAACTGTGCCATAAAACCATTTCGAACGCCCTTATCACCCATCTGCGACATAGTCAGATCCATGATTGGCTCACCCTGAAATATCATATAGCCCGGCATGGCAGTAACACCTCCGGCGAGAGGATATCCAAACTCCAGCGGCTCTGCGAATTCCGCTAGCGCATTCCATTGGGCCCCGCTGAGCAACGGTCGAACCGCTCT
>CAYRPL010000369.1:0-1070 GCA_964426045.1 uncultured Alistipes sp.
TAAAATCTTTTTCAACTATTTTTCTTAATTTTGCACTTGGTCGTTGAATCTACCCTCATTAAAAAAATCCCCTTCAAACGCTTGTTTCCCGAGAAAAAGCACTATCTTTGCAATACCTTTTCAAGGCCAGCCGTCCGGTTGCGGAAACAATCAGGAATAAACACGAAAGTTAAGATATGCAAGATTTGGAAGCACTCGAGGGTAAAACCCTGGTGGAGTTGCGAGAGATCGCAAAGGCGTTGGGTCTGAAAAATGTGATGACCCAGAAGAAGCAAGAGCTGAAGGAGAACATTATCCGGGTGGCTACGGGTGCCGCAGAGCCGGCCGAGCAGAGCGCACCGGCTGTCGAGCCGAATGCCGAAGAGCTGAAGCCCCGACGTGGTCGTCGTCCCCGTCTGACGAAGATTGAGCCCCCTACCCCGCCCCAGTCGCGCACGGAGCAGGAGGAGCAGACGGCTGTGGCTCCTTCGGTTGAACCTGCAGTCGCCATGGAGGAGGCTCCGCAGATTGAGGAGGCCGCTCCGGCGGAGGCTCCGAAGCGTCGTGGCCGCAAGCCCAAGAGTTTATTGGAGGCCGAGGCTAAGGCCCGAGCCGAGCAGGAGGATTCCACACCAGTCGAAGAGACTGCCACAGCCGAAGAGGCCCCCGTGGCTGAAGAGGCGGCGGCCGAGGTGGAGAGCCCCGCCATAGAGGAAGAGTTCGAGGAGGTGATTACCAAAGATGACTTTGCCGGAGAGATCGAGGGCGAGGGCGTACTGGAGATTATGCCTGACGGCTACGGATTCCTGCGCTCGGCCGACTACAACTACCTCAACTCACCCGACGACATCTACGTCTCGCCCTCGCAGATTAAGCTCTTCGGACTGAAGCCCGGCGATACCGTATCGGGCGCCATCCGCCCCCCGAAGGAGGGTGAGAAGTACTTCCCGCTGGTGCGTGTAAACGAAATCAACGGACTGAAGCCCGACTATGTGCGTGACCGTGTGCAGTTTGAGTATATGACCCCTCTGTTCCCGAGCGAGAAGTTCAACCTTACGGGGGCAGGACACAACACCCTCTCGAACCGCATC
>CAYRPL010000370.1:0-1066 GCA_964426045.1 uncultured Alistipes sp.
CGGTGCCGGTCATTTTGTAAAAGTCTTTGAAGTCTACCTTATGAAGCATTCCCTTGACATAGGGCATACGGATCTGGAAGGATGTATGTATATTGCCGCCGCAGTACACATTATCCACCGTGGCTACATACTCTTTGGAGATCAGTCCCTCACCGTCAAAGCCTGTTACTTTGACACTTTCCACGGTCTTCTCAACCCGGCTGAACAACCTCATGTTGCCTGCGCCGTCAGCATCCTCTGCTGTAATAACTGGGACATTGGGAACCTCATAGGTAGGATTATCAATGACGATGACCCGGTGCGCCTTGTCAATACCGATGCCGTCGATCCGTGTGCCGCTGGACATCATCAGACCGTTGTAGGCATAGAGCTTGCTGAGCTGGCACATTCCAATGGTCAAATCCAATGTGATGCGCCGGGTAACTGCGGCATAGAGATCCTCCCGGATGAAAGAAAGCACAGCATGTCTGCTCATGTTGCCGGAGCGTTCAAAGGCAAGATAGCGGTGTTTCCCGCTGCCGAAATCCAAAGTGATTCCCTCTGGACGAAACATGGATTTTGCTTTCAACATCCGGTCCGTGTACTTCTTCTCCTCACTGGAACGGTCAAAAATGCCGGAAAAATCCATATAGAAAATTACATTCGAAAGGCCGGTGACGATCATTCCATCCGCAGGCGCGGAGAACTTTCCGCCATGCAGCTCGTCCATAATCTGATAGAACAGGGCATTCTCCTCCTGCTCATGGGGTGCGTTGATCATGCACTGTTCCGTAGCAGACTTGTTCAGAGAATAGGAAAACCAGTCGCCATCCCGCTGCCCATAGCCCATGACTGTTCTGGCAGAGAGTCGGTAGATCCTATATTTTATCTTCTGCATTCCCTTGCCTCCTTTCATTTTTGCAATAAGAATCCTGCTCCCACTTTTTTCTCGCAGGCTCGTCCAGCCTTATGATACCGCAAGGTACAGTCCTATAAATTGTACCTTTAGTGTATCAGAGTGAGCCTGTTGAAACGGTTCATTGCAAAAGTGAACGCAACTCAGGGGCCTTTAAAACAGCATTTCAGT
>CAYRPL010000371.1:0-1065 GCA_964426045.1 uncultured Alistipes sp.
AAACAAAAAAAGACCTGCCTAACATTTTTTAATTGTTAGACAGGCTCTTTTAGTTAATTGTTAATTGCTAATTGGTCTTTGAAGTCGTGCGGGTAACAAAAATGCTACCCGCGAGAGGAATAGGGGCATTAGGGGAAATTCCTAATTCCTAATTCCTAATTCCTAATTGCTCATTGAACATTGCTCATTGAACATTGCTCATTGAACAGCAAAGCTGTTACCGGGCTGACATTTTGTCAGTCGCTGCGGCTCTGGCACACCCTTTGAATACTCCAATGTAAAAAGAAATCCGTGCAAACGGTCGATTTGCAAAACTTGAAGAATAGAAAAATATGGCAAATGGAAAGATTGGGGTTACGACAGAGAATATCTTCCCCGTAATCAAAAAGTTTCTCTACTCGGACCACGAGATATTTTTGCGCGAGTTGGTATCGAATGCCGTAGATGCCACGCAGAAGCTGAAGACCCTCTCGGCAAAGGGGGAGGCCAAAGGCGAGTTGGGCGAGTTGGGCATCAAGATTCAGGCCGACAACGAAGCCCACACGCTGCGTGTCATTGACCGCGGTATCGGCATGACGGCCGAGGAGGTGGATCGCTACATCAATCAGATTGCCTTCTCGGGGGCCGAGGAGTTTATGGCCAAGTACAAGGACCAGGCCATCATCGGCCACTTTGGTTTGGGCTTCTACTCCTCGTTTATGGTGGCCGAAAAGGTCGAGATCTTCAGCCGCTCCTACCGTGAGGGGGCCAAGGCGGTGCATTGGTCGTGCAACGGCTCGCCCGAGTTCGAGATGGAGGAGCTGAACGAAGAGCGTGAGCGCGGCACCGAGATTGTACTCCACCTCTCGGAGGAGTGCTACGAGTATGGCGACCCCGCAAAGGTCGAGGAGCTGTTGAAGAAGTACTGCCGCTTCCTGCCGGTGCCCATCTTCTGCGGCATGGTCAAGGAGTGGAAGGATGGCAAGTATGTCGATACCGAGAAGCCCAATCAGATCAACAACATCGAACCTCTGTGGACCCGCAAGCCCACGGAACTCAGCGAGGAGCAGTACAAGGAGTTCTACC
>CAYRPL010000372.1:0-1065 GCA_964426045.1 uncultured Alistipes sp.
GAGCTTGTATACCGCTGCGCAGGCCTTCATGAGCTGTGTGAACTCGGGGCGAAGTTTCTGGGGAACCCTATCTGCATCCATGACGACTGGTTTATCATGACCGCCATGTCCCAGGAGCTGCCCCAGATCATGCCCCCGGAATACATCATGTCCTCCTCCGCAAAATTCGTCCCCCGGGTCATTGTGGAGGATTTCCAATACGATACCGACTATCTGGAGACCTATTCCCACCGGACCGCTCAGCTGTGGCGCGCCTCCCCCGACGGGCCAAAAAGCCTTTACGTCAATCTGTGGGACGGGGAGGTCTATCAGGGGCGGCTGCTGGTGGTACAGTACCACCGGGAGTTCCGGGCTGCGGATTATATGATCGCTGAGTGCCTGACTCAGCGGGCTGCCCTGCTCTTGCAGCGCAGGCGGTTAGGGGAATCCGGGCCTTATCGCAGCATGGACGATGTGGTTTTCGATCTGCTCAGCGGACGCAAGCCCGATCCTGCCGATGAAGCGCAGCTGATGACCATGCTGGACTGGAACAAGACCGATAAGCTGACCTGTATCCGCGCCAAAAGCCAGCAGGACAGTCCCACGCTGGTCATGGAACACGTGCTTCACAGTGATCTGTTCCGTATTTTCCCCAACAGCTACATCATGTTTGAGGGTCACCAGCAGTGTATCGTTGTGAACATCACTAAGGAGCAGGTCACTCTGAGCCAGCTGCGCCACCGGATGTCCCCCCTGTGCCGGGATTTCTGCCTGTACGCAGGCATCTCCTCCCCGGTTTCCGGTACCCGGGAGCTGCATGTGGCCTACCACCAGGCTGATATCGCCCTGAACCGGGCCTTCCGCCTGCGCGGCGACCGGTGGGTCATCCCCTTCTCCGACTGCGCACTGGACTATATGCTAAGTTCTCTGCAGACCCCGTTATCTTTGAACCACATTGCTGCCCCGGAGCTGCGGCTGCTGATGGACATTGACAAAGAAAAGGGCACCCAGTATTTCGATACCCTGCGCACCTTCCTCCTTCTGGAGCGGGACATCCCCAAAACCTCTGCCGCTCTCATCGTCCAC
>CAYRPL010000373.1:0-1064 GCA_964426045.1 uncultured Alistipes sp.
CGGTTTTCGTTTCTTTTTATCCTTTTCATGGCACTATGTACAAGGGCGAGCTGTTCCCTTCTCACCCTCATTTTCGCATCACACCGCTGCGCTTTTCGGCGATACACTTGACAGGCTATGCATAAGAGGTGTCAACCGTCGTCACGTTTGGTTTCTTATTCTTGTCTGTCCAAAGCTAGTATGACCCAAAGGGAAAAATCCATACGGAGGAATTTTATGGAAGAAATTGCTGTTTTGCTGATCCCCATCCTGCTGGCCGTCATCCTCTTTCGCCTGCTGATCCTTCCCACGAAGCTGATTTTCAAACTCCTGATCCACTCCGCCTGCGGTTTTCTCTGCCTGTGGCTCCTAAACGCCATAGCCCCCTTCACCGGCATCCTCTTCCCCATCAACGCCGTCACCACCCTGACCGCCGGCTTCCTCGGCCTCCCCGGCATCGCCCTGATGGCAATTTTAGCAGTAATATAACCCCCGCCGACGTCCCAATGTGTCTGAGCAGAAACGAATGATCGAACTTCAAAAAGAACTGTCATCCTGAGCGAGCGAACGCGAGTCGAAGGATCTTCGCAGCCAATATCTGTAGGCATTTAGCCGCGCCTTCGGCGCAGGTAACATTTACAGTATCGTACTGCCAAGATCCTTCGACTCCAGGCTGCGGCTTCGCTCAGGATGACAACATTTTTCTCTTACTTATCCAAATGCACATTCAAATGGGGATAGGTCATCCTGATCCCCTGTTCATCAAAAATATCCTTCACCCGCTTGTTCACCTGGAAGTACACATCCCAGTAATCCGCGTTTTTGGTCCAGATACGCAGGCTGTAACGGATGGCGCTTTCGCCGTATTCGGTGATCACCGCCCTCGGCGCAGGCTCCAGCAGAGCGTTGTCTCCGGGACCCGCCAGCACCAGTGCATCCAGCACCTTCTGGGTGGGATTTGTATAGGAAGCGGACACCACCACCTCCACCCGGCGGGTGTCAGCTGCGGAATAGTTCACGATCTGCGCCGCCACCACCGCGCTGTTGGGAATGGCGATCTGCTTGTTGTCGGGGGTAGAGAGCAT
>CAYRPL010000374.1:0-1064 GCA_964426045.1 uncultured Alistipes sp.
AACCCCGAGGAGATCGAAGCCGCCTTCGCCCTGTGCGATGCCATTCAGGAATGCATGGTCTACGGTGAGGTCAAGGGCATCTGCGCCGACATCTACACCGCCGATGCCGACACCGTGGCCGCTTTTGTGAAGGCTTATAACGAAAGTACGCCTGTCTACCGTCAGGTTTATAAAGTAAATTACATGGATCACCCCCTGGAGAAGACCCCCAGCGGCAAGATCAAGAGAAAGGAAAATAAATATGTATAACGAAGAGCTGCTGAACAGAGTTATCGAGCTGTTCTCCACCATGACCGAAGCCGACGAGATCACCGAAGACAGCGAGATCATGGAGGATCTGGAGATCAACTCCATGGACGTTCTGTTCCTGATCTCCAGCCTGGAAGCAGAATTCGGCATCAAGGTCCCCGAGAAGGCTATCCGCAAGATGGTCACCGTAGGCGACGTCGTTGAGATCGTCGAGGGTCTGCTGTAATGCCCTCCGCCGCAGCCGCGGCATAAAAAAGATAAATGGAACGTGATCATATGGATGCTGTAAAAATTACCGTCTGCATCATCGACAACGGCAGCACCTCCCAGCTCAGCCGCACCCGGGAAAGCCTGGATGCCCAGACCTGCCGAGAGTTTGCGTGCCGTACAATAAGCGCCCCTGCCTTCTGGCCCAGCCGCCGCAATGAGATCCCCTTTGATACGGACTATGTCCTGTATCTCTACAGCGGCTCGGTCCTTGACAAGGATGCCATCAAGCTTTGCGCCAAAGCCATTTCCGGTTCCGCCGCACCCTGGTATTATTTCGACGAGCGGAACTTTGACGCAGAGATCAACGGCGATGCCCAGGGTATTTCCGACAAACCGGATTTTGACCCCATCGGCTTTGCCGGACACGCCTATTGGAACGAAGGCATTCTTTTTTCCCGCCAGCTCCTGCAGGCTTTGCAGCTGCGATACGAAGGCCCCCACTTTGGCATCGCCCTGATGGAAATGTTTATTGCCGCCGCGGCAGAATGTGACGGCGTACATATCCCCGAAAATCTTCTCATCCGTCACAACCGGCAGGAGATCAC
>CAYRPL010000375.1:0-1060 GCA_964426045.1 uncultured Alistipes sp.
GGCGATCATCGTGCCGATGTCGGCCTTTGAAATGTATTTGCCAACCATCACCTCCCTGCGGGAACGAAGGGTATGCATCATTCTGTCCTGCCTGTACACGCTGGTTTTCCTGCTGGTGGCCAACTGGATCCTGGCAAGCCAGCTGCAGCTGCTGAATCTGCTGGTGATCAATTTTGTGGTGACGCTGGTGCTCATGCTGATCTACAATGAGATCTTCTATCGGGTGATCAACAGTGATCGGTTCCAGAAGCAGCGGCTTCTCGTGGTGGCAGACAAGGAAAGCAATTTCCATCGGCTGAAGCGACTGAAATACGGTGTTTTGTCCCGGTTCGAGTCCTGGTATGAATCCATCGACACCAATGATCCGGAGCAGCTGCGGTGGCTGACGGAGGAAAAGCTGAAAGAGTTTGACGCGGTGTGTATCTTTGATAACCTGAAAGATGAGGTTTATGAAAAGATCGTCAAGCAGGCGATGCTTCAGAACAAAGAAGTTTACGCTGTCCCCAAGATCATCAATATCAACCGTAACCGATCCAGCTATCTTCGCTTTGACGATATCCTGGCAGTCCATATTCAAAACTACGCCGTTTCTCCGATTCAGGAGTTCTTTAAGCGGGCTTTTGATATTGTGGCATCCGCCATTGCTCTGACCATTGCCGCGATTCCCATGCTGATCATTGCGGCAGCGATCAAGATCACTTCTCCGGGCCCGGTATTTTATAAGCAGCTGCGCTATACCAAGAACAAGCAGGAATTTTATATCTACAAATTCCGCACCATGGTACCTGACGCGGAGAAGCTCAGCGGCCCGACCTTTGCACAGAAACGTGATCCCCGGATCACACCCATCGGCCACTTCCTCCGGGCGACCCGGCTGGATGAGCTGCCTCAGCTGATCAACATCCTGAAGGGTGAAATGAGTGTGGTGGGCCCCCGGCCCGAACGGCCCTTCTTCGTAGAGCAATTCGAAAAAGAGATCGATAACTACAATTACCGTTTCGTGATGAAGGCGGGCCTGACGTCCCTGTCTCACGTTTACGGTAGATATTCCACTTATATC
>CAYRPL010000376.1:0-1055 GCA_964426045.1 uncultured Alistipes sp.
TGCCGACCGGCTGACCCCCGGCGGGCAGGTGCTGTTCCTTATGTTCCTTCGGCTCCTCTCCGTCCCCTTGTGGACTGCGGACACTTACATCATCACCGTCACCCGCCTGCCCATTTACTACGCAGGCATGGTTTTCGCCCGTTTCTGCAAAGAGGACAAGGTCCTGACCCCCAAAAGCCTGACGGTCTGCCTTCTGGCAACCGCTCTCGGTTTCGCTCTGATGCGATACTGCACCGACAATTGGGAAAGCATCCTCTGGTCCTACGGCCTGCACTGGTATCCCTTCCTGCTGATCGCTCCCGGCATCTGCATTGCCCTTTCCCTTGCCGCCATGGCCCTGGAAAAGGTAAAATTCTCCCGGATCCTCACAAAGCCCCTGGCTCTCATCGGCAAGTATTCCTTCGAGGTCTACCTGATCCATGTCCCCCTCTACGAATTCCTCCAGCCCCGCCTGCGCCAGCTTCCCTACAACCGCAACCTGATGTGGCTCGCCACCATCCCCCTCATCGCCCTGGGCTGTATCTTTTTGAAGGCCATTGCAGGCCTTATCTCACGCTTTATGAGATCCAAATAACCTCCGTAGAGCGGGGGCTTGCCGAATATTTTCCATCACGAGGTACACCACCATGAAACGTATCTACTCCCTGGACTTCCTGAAACTCTTCTTCGCCTACATCATCGCCTTTTACCACTTCGGCTGGGAAGTGTCCCCCGGCCCGGTGATCACGGTGCAGATCTTCTTCATCGTCTCCGGCTTCTTTCTGGGAAAGAAATTCTATGCCAAATCCCACGCCGACTGTGGAGAAACCTACGGCCCCTGGCAATACACCCTGGATCACGCCAAATCCATCTACCCCATTTACCTGTTCTCCGTTCTGGCTTTCTTCTGCTTCCTCTTCGCCCGCTCTGCCCTGTATTTCGTCCTGGAGCCCACCCTGGAGAAGTTCAGCGCCATGGCCCTGGACATCTACAACCAGATCCCGGACCTATTGTTCCTGCAAAGCGCCTACCGCTTCCACGAAAGCTTCAACTACCCCCTCTGGCAGGTTTCCGCC
>CAYRPL010000377.1:0-1054 GCA_964426045.1 uncultured Alistipes sp.
TACAGAGTTCGCCTGTGACACCGATTGGAGTAATCTGCATATCTTTATTCACAATATAGATTTGTGTATTTGCAATAGGTTTTCCTATTGTAATATCTTTATCTGAACAAACTTCGGCATACAATGTACCACAAGTCGTTTCTGTTGGACCATATCCGTCAAAAACCATAGCATTCGTATATTTCTGAAGCTCTGAAAAAAGATGTGCTGGAAATGTCTCAGCACCACTCATAATAACTGAGAAATAATCCATGCTCTTACAAAAATCTTTGCTTTTCATATACATAGCCAGTTTTGTCGGCGTTACTATTAATCCGCAATTTTTACCTTTATATTTATAAATTGTTGAATCAATATCTACCATTTCATTTTCCGAAAGTAAAATTAATGTTTTTCCGTTTAATAGAGGAAGATGTACTTCTTGCAATGTAATATCAAATACTATGGAATTGAGTGCAAGAATGTAATCACAGTTATCTATTAATGACTTTTGAAAATAATTGGCTGTATTCATATCAGCAAAATTTAAAACATTGTAGTGTTTTATAAGTACACCTTTGGGCTGTCCTGTCGAACCTGATGTATATATGCAATAACATAATGCGTCACTTTCCATATCAACACATGGATTATGTTTTTTCTTATTCTTTAGTAATTCTGCGATATTTTGCTCTGTAATCATGTACTTCGCATTACTATCACAAAGCATATAATCAATTCTATTCTGCGGATACTCTGGATCAATTGGCAAATAGGCGGCACCAGTTTTTAGTATTCCCAAGATAACTGCAATTAAATTGCTGTTTCTATGTAATGCAAATGCAACAATATCTCCTACACCTATTCCCTTTTCCAACAATGAATGCGCAATACGATTTGCAGTTTCATTTAACTCGTTATATGTAAGTGTTTTATCGCAAGCAATAATGGCCTCTTTATTAGGCTTTTTATCCACCTGCTCTTCAAACATTTGATGAACACATTTCTCTTTCAAATAATCAATTGTTGTATCATTAAACCCATATAACAACTTTTCCTGTTCTGCTTCACTAAT
>CAYRPL010000378.1:0-1053 GCA_964426045.1 uncultured Alistipes sp.
TGCGATTTCTTTAAATGTTTTTCCGGAGCTGAGTCCGTATTCGATAGCAATTCTGAGTACATAACCCCGCTCTATGCCACGCTTCACCTGTGATGCAACACCCCGTTCCAGAATTGCCGCACACAGTTCTGTCGCACTGTCACACACTTCTGCTGCAACCTTTTGATAGCGTTCCTCCTTCAAAATTTGGAATGCATAGGAAAGCATGAAGTAGATATTCTGAACAGGAATCATCACAATGTACCCCGCAATTTATCGCTCCATTCTTTTACCTTCTCAGATTCATCAAACCAATACTCCTCCAGCAGCGGCACGATTTCATTGTCCACGATGCTGCCTAGTTCATCCATAATATCCCCTCTGTGCAAGTCACAGAAGAAACTATGTCCAATGCAGAACCCCTCGCCAAGAGAATCATCCTTTGCAATCTCCTGATTCAGCTTCTTTATTTGCTCTATCAGCTTATCAAACTGGATGCAGCCATAGCCTGCTTTATATCGTTTAAAGCCAGCGGTATCAAATCCGGGCTTCATGGTGAAGAATCCAAAACGTCTGCGCAACGCATAGTCAATCATGGCAAGGCTTCTGTCTGCGGTGTTCATCAGACCAATCAAATATACATTTTCGGGGATGGAAAAACCTTCGCCCGAATAAACCAGTTTTATTTCTTCGCCACGTTTGCCTGCTTCCAGCAAAGTAAACAGTTCTCCGAAAATCTTGCTCAGATTGCCTCGGTTCATTTCGTCAATGATAAAGAAATACTTGTGCTCCAAATCCGCTCCGGCATCCTTACAGAACTCGTAGAATACACCCTTTTTCAGCGCATAGCCTGTATCATTTGGGCGGTATCCTTCTACAAAATCCTCATAGGAATAGCCTTGATGGAACTGTACATACAGCACCCGGTTTTCTGCTTCCTCGCCCATGAACGCATAGGCCAACTTCTTTGCACAGTAGGTCTTGCCAACACCAGGTGCACCCTGCAAAATGATATTCTTCTTTCTGCGAATCAGGGCTATCAGCTTTTCATAGTCACTTTCATCCATGTACACA
>CAYRPL010000379.1:0-1053 GCA_964426045.1 uncultured Alistipes sp.
GTCTGAAATTCTACCTGATGCCCAGCTGGGAGCGCTTTGTCGCTGCCGGTCCCGGCAATGTGATCGTAGCTGCCATGAACCAGTCCTTCTTCTCTCTGAGCCTGGGCATTGGCGCTATGGCAATTTTCGGCAGCTACTTACAGAAGGAACGCACCCTGATGGGCGAGGCGATCAACGTGGTGTTCCTGGACACCTTCGTGGCCTTTACTGCCGGTCTGATCATCTTCCCCGCCTGCTCTGCCTATGGCGTGGAGGCAGGCTCCGGCCCCAGCCTGGTGTTTGAGACCCTGCCCAACATCTTCAACAATCTGCCCGGCGGACGGCTGTGGGGCAGCCTGTTCTTTGTTTTCATGTCCTTTGCCGCCCTGTCCACCGTGTTTGCCGTGTTTGAGAACATTGTGGCCTGCTGCCGGGATATTACCGGCTGGGACCGGAAGAAGGCCTGTCTGGTCAACGGCATCGGTCTGGCGATCCTGTGCATGCCCTGCGTGCTGGGCTTCACCGTTCTGAGCAATGTGAAGATCATGGGCTTAAGCATTATGGACTTTGAGGACTTCCTGGTGAACAACCTGCTGCTGCCTCTGGGCTCTCTGATCTTCGCTCTGTTCTGCGTCACCCGCTACGGTTGGGGCTGGGACAAGTTCATGGCGGAAGCTAACGAGGGCAAGGGTCTGAAGGTAGCAAAGTGGATGCGGCCCTATATGACCTATGTGGTGCCTGTGATCATCACCTTTATCTTTGTATACGGACTGTATAATTTCTTTCAGTAAATGTAGGAACACCCCGAAAGCTGTGCTTTCGGGGTGTTGTTTTTGCTGGCGCAGCAGCGTCCAAGGCTTCCCCCAGGGGGAAGGCTTTTTTATGCATTATTCACTGCATCCACAAATTTCTGGAAGGCGGCACGGCCTGCGGGGGTGTTTTTGTAGACGCCTGCGTCTTCCAGGACGGCGGCGAAGACTCTGCCGGTTTCCTGGAGGATGATATCCAGGGCGTTGTCCTCGGTGAAGGTGTACTGCTTCTTCAGTTCTTCCACCCAGGGGGCATGCTTGCTCA
>CAYRPL010000380.1:0-1052 GCA_964426045.1 uncultured Alistipes sp.
GCAGCATGGCATCATAGTATTTTTGTTCTTTTAGCAAACGCTCTGCTTCCTTTGCGTTTGCCGAGACCAGAATTTCGCTCAATGTCACGTAAACAGATTCTTCATGTGCGCCTAACCTTCCCTCCGGCAATTTTTCAATCGCTTCTGCCAGCAAGTCTGCCGCTTCTCCATACTGCCCCTGATCTGTCTTGGTATCACACGCAATGAGAATCCCCTCGATTTCTGCCCAGCAGGCCAATGCCTCTTCCAGGTCCTTTTCCGCTTTGATCAATTCCTCTTCTGCATCCTTAAGCGTGTCCTCAACATCATATTGTACCGCTTCATCATAGCACTCTCTTGCGAAAAATACAGATTCAGCACTATCAATTGTCACTAATCCTATTGCTTCAATCGCGGCCTTCGCATATTCGATCAAGTCTTTTTGCCGTGCCAATTCGGCTTGCGCATTCTCCAATATATCCGCATTGCTAACCTTCGCTTTTTCCTCCTGACGCAACGCATCATATGCCTCCTGCGCCTGAATGATCAGTTCTTCGGATTCCAGTGTAACCGTTCCAATGGTGCTAATCAACTGCTCAACGTCTTTTTCTGGATGACAGGCTGTAAGCGACAGCAGCAGGATGGTAATTATTAAAAATACCGATATTTTTTTCATTTCTATTTCCTCCACTCTTTCCCTTATCGTATTTAGATTGATTATTTTTATATTACAATACCACAATTCGCTTGTCAATGATATTCCCAAACACATAATTTCTAATCCTAATACTCAATAACTCCGTTGCTTTCCTTCTTTGTTTATGGTAATCTAAATCTGTACACCTGATTTATTCATTCGTTCCGCTACAAACTTTTTCAGAAATTTTTTATAGGATGCAACCACCGCCCAAATTTGTCGAGATATAAAATTGAAGGAGGGAATGAGCATGAAAGCCAGAAAATACTTATCCCTGATCTTAAGCATTCTTTTGCTCTGCGGAGCACTCACCGCCTGCGGCGGGGCCTACGATGACGCCAAAACCGAAGCGGTAATGGAATCGCCCGCCTCGGCG
>CAYRPL010000381.1:0-1049 GCA_964426045.1 uncultured Alistipes sp.
CGGAAGTTGTTAAAATAATTTAAAATATCAGATATTATTTGAAGTATCTGCCGCCCTTTCGGCTGATCCCCCGGAAGATCAGGGCGCCGATCAGGAAGAAGGTCAGCACGCCCGCCACGATGACGGTGCCGATGATGGTGCCGCTGAGCCGCTTCTCCTCCTCTTCTTCCCCATCTTCCGACAGGTCAAAGATCTCGGTTTCCTCGATTTCCGTTTGGGCAGGAGCGGTCTCCACCGGGGCGGGAGCGGTGGTTTCCGGGGCGACGGTGGGGGCGGTGGTGGGCGCTGTTGTGGGCGCAGTCGTCGGTTCGGTAGCCGGCTCAGTAGCAGGAGCCGCGGTAGGGGCGGTAGTGGGGGCAGTGGTAGGCTGGGTGGTATCCTCGTAAGTAATGGTGGTGTCGCCGCTGATGATGGACAGGCGGCCGTTAAAGTTGCTGACCAGACGCAGGACCTCCGCCTCGGGCCAGGGGTTATTCACGGGATAGTGGACAGTGACGTAATTGCCGTTCCACAGGCAGTTGCCCTTGAAGGAGGGCATGGGGCCGTTGCAGTAGACGGTGGTCAGAGAGTCGGTGCCCTCAAAGGCCTGCTCACCGAACTTGCGGAAGGTTTCGGGCAGGGTGATGGTCTTGATGGCATCGCAGTCCTGGAAGGCCCGGGCGCCGATCTCCTTCATGGCGCCGCCGAAGTCGATGGAGGTCAGGCTGTCGCAGTCAGCGAAGGCATCCGCGCCCACATAGGTCACACCGCCGGTGAAGGAGACGGTTTTGATGTTGTCCTTGTGGTATTCCCAGGGGCTGCCGTCGTCCATGGCACCGCTGCCGGAAACGGTGAGCTTGCCGTTTTCAAAGGTCCAGGTCAGGCCCGCGCCGCAGGTGCCGCTGGTAGCGGTGGAGAGAGGGGCCTTGGTTGCCTCAGTGGCTTCGGTTGCCTCGGTGGTCTCAGCGGTTTCTTCCGTGGCTTCCATGGTTTGCGCAGCTTCCGTGGCGGCGGTGGTCTCGGTGGCATAAGCCATGGGCGCCAGCATGGAAAGCAGCATAAGGATGGTC
>CAYRPL010000382.1:0-1049 GCA_964426045.1 uncultured Alistipes sp.
TATCGATTTAGAGTCGCTTGGTATATGAACGATTAGCGATTCCAGTAATCCGCTTCAAAGCTTTTGAACGGATCGTATCGCTCGGAAGAGCTGTCGTAGATCTGATCTTCAAAACGGTTGTCTAAGCGAGGCCGCACGGGAGCTGCGAACGTTAAAGCCAACCCGTCTCCATTATCGGGAGATCGTCCGATCCTCTCTTTGATCTTATCTTTTGGCTCAAGAATCATTTGACCAGATGGGGTGTAGCCATAAGTTGGCGTTGAAAGATCCGCCATTAAAAGTTGATCCGGCGGAATCGCACCGCCACTTTGAAGCCAGTTGCGCATCTCGACGTACATTTCGGTGCGCCGATTGGCGTATCTCGGATTAATCGCCTTGCCCCCAAAGTACACTTCTGTGGGTCTAAAGCTTAACTGGCGAAGTCGGTCAATCACGCCTTGCCCGCCACCGGCATCGATAAAGACGGCATCTGGATTGTCTCGAGCCCAATCAATTGCAATTCGGTCCGCTAACTCCATGTTATCGAGCTGTCGAAACTCTTTCTTCTCGAGAAGAACCAGACCTCTGCGCTTGTAAATCGTGCTTAAGTCATTACCAAAACGAGCCACGTCGATGCCGAAAACTAAGGGGGCATGAGCATAATCCGACTCAGCATAGTGGCGGGTAGAGGCTGTTCGCACTAAGTCAATCGAGATCAGCGCATCATCATTGGCCGCTGCAAAGTCGCAAAGAAACTCTTGACGGAATTCGTTTTCGCTCATTTCGTTCTTTAGGCTCTGCAATTCTTTTTCGTCAATGACTCCCGTCTGATCCACAGAATACGTCATGGCGTACCAGTCTTCATCGCCCGATTGCATCAACTGCAAGGCTTTGTCATACATATCGGAAAAGAGGTTGATTCCTTTCGGTGTGCCAATAAAAACCGCCCATCCCTTGCGGTCAGCCAATGCCGGGCGCAACACTTCACCCCAAAGAGAAGGCTTGATCTGTGCGACTTCATCAATCACCACGCCGTCGAAATACAAACCACGCAAGGAGTCAGGATTATC
>CAYRPL010000383.1:0-1048 GCA_964426045.1 uncultured Alistipes sp.
CTAAAACTTAGCTTCTTATCGATACACTTTGACCGACTGGAAACGTTTTCGCCTAATACTCACCATTATCGGTTCATTTTTCCTCCTACTTAATCGAGTAAGTTACAAAATAAGGAAATTCACCGTGTCATTGCGTACCGGCCCCCAGCCCGGTGGGGCGATCTCCCAACAAGTGCCGTCATCCCGAGGGAGCGTCAGCGATTCAAAGGCTCTTGCCAGCCCGGTGTGGCAGATGTTACCGGCGTACAGGCTTTCTGTGCAAAGATCCCTCGGCTCCCCTCCGAATGACAGACTTTCCCGATACAGAAACATCCCCAAAAACTTCCCCAAACACCGAAAATATTCCACAAATCCCGGCTCGCATCTTCCCCGAAAATCCAAAAAACTCCGGGATCGCCGGAACGATCCCGAAGTTTATTCCCTGTTTTTTCGTGGTCATATGACCATATGTGGCAATTTTATAACCACCATTTTCTCCCCTTTGAAAACTGCATAGCCCTTTCTCAAAAGGATCGGTAATTTTATCCCGTTTTCCACAAAAACGCCCCCATTTCTTGTCCCTTTTGTCTAAAAATGCCTCATTTTTGAGCGCTTCGTCAATTGACCGCAAGCGCTATATCTGCTATTATATTTTCACAACCCAATCATAGCAATGAACGTTCATGAAAGGAGGCTGCAACAATGAATTGGGCTGCAATTATCTGGACCGGGCTGGTGGTGGTGTTCCTCATCGTCGAAGCCGCCTGCCCCATCCATCTGGTGTCTATCTGGTTCGCCGCCGGTGCCCTGGTTTCCGCCATCGCCGCCTGGCTGGGCTGGGCCCTCTGGCTCCAGGCTACGCTGTTCGTTCTGGTTTCCTGCGCCCTTCTGGCCGCCCTGTGGCCTCTGGTCCGCAAGTACCTGAACCCCCATGTTACCGCCACCAACATAGACTCCGTCATCGGTTCCGTGGGATTCGTCACATCCGCCATCGACAACACCGCCGCCGTAGGCCAGGTCAAACTTGGCGGCATGACCTGGACCGCCCGCAGCACCTCCGGCGACCCTG
>CAYRPL010000384.1:0-1048 GCA_964426045.1 uncultured Alistipes sp.
ACAGAAGTTACGTACAGCAGTCATACTGCTGGAGCTGAAGGGAATCTCGTCATTCTGGCCGTTACCGTTCAGGTCGGTAGTCTTGACAGCTTCCCAGTAGGCTTCCCAGTCCTCCAGAGTTACGGGGCTTTCCATGCCCAGTGCTTCCAACCAGTCGGTACGGACGATGTAGGGGTTATTGCCGGAGACCTTCTCATCCAGCATAGGCAGGTAATAAATGTTGCCGTCTGCATAGGTAATGGCCTTCATCACGTCATCACGCGCGCTGATAGCGGCACTCAGGTTGGGCATCTGGTTGGCAATATAGTCGTTCAGAGGCAGGATAACGCCAGCCTCGCCGTATTTCAGGATGTCGGTCATGGGCATCTCCATGATGACATCGGGAAGCTTGTCGTCCATCATAACCAGATTCAGACGCTCCTCATAATTGTCCAGAGGGGGATTATCGAACTCGAAGTTGATGTGGAACTTCTCGCCCATGACCTTGAAGATTTCCATGTCTTCCAGGTTGATCTCGTTGGAGTACTTGGGCTTCAGAATCTTAACGGTGATCCACTCCAGCTCTGCTTCGGTTGCATCGGGATCCTTCTGACCGCCGCAGGCTGCCAGCAAGCTTGCCAGCATGGCGATGCAAAGCAGCATGCTGAGAATGCGCTTCATGTTTTTCATTTGTAGTTCCTCCTTTTTTGTTAACCCACAATATAGGCTGTGAGATTACAAAAATAGTGTACCATTGAAAATAGGCGAAAGTCAAGGTGCTTTTGGCGAAAGCGACCAATTCCGGAGCCAAAAATCAACCGTGATTTATAGCAATTGTACATAAAAATGCGTTTTTTCTTCCCTTCGTCATGGTTGAGATGAATAATTCACGGTTTCAAGGCTTGACCCTTTGCGGCCTCTGGAGTATGGTAAAAGAGAGAAAAAACGAGCTGAGGAACCAGATACGAAAGGAAGGTCATCCATGTCCAAACAAATTACTGCAATCATCGTCGGAGCCGGCCACCGCGCTTTGCTGTACAGCCGATATGCCCTGCAAAATCCCGAAGAA
>CAYRPL010000385.1:0-1047 GCA_964426045.1 uncultured Alistipes sp.
CTCCCTTCCACCGGGTATCCCGGCGGAGAAAATCCTGAGCCAGTCCCTTTGCCAGCCAGGGGGAGTTGGTTTCATAATACTGAACGATCATGGTGGCGGTGCCCAGACTGTCCCCGTTTTCATCAAAGATCTTCACAAATTCCCGCCAGTCGATCATCGCATTGCAGCAGTCAGAATCCATCTGCTGGTAGTAATTGTACAGATCGTCCAGACCGGCACTGCTAAAGCTGCAGCCGGGATACAGGTCAGAAACCGTAACAAAGGGCGGCTCTCCGGGATAATCCTCCGTGGCGGACTTGCCAAGGCTCATGACACTGAAGAATGTGGAAAAGATCGCCGCAAGGGCAAGGAGCCAGAGGGAAAGGGAAGAAACCCGGACAGCTTTGTGTAAAAAAGCCCCCTTTTTCCAGTCTTTGTTGTGGTTGGTAGGGATGTTGCTTTTTAGCTTTTTACGGAGCCGTAGGATATGGTGCAGCCGAAAAGCAGCCGTCCAAACAGCCCCCAGGAAAAACAGCACAAACAGCACCACATAAATGCTGCCAAAGGTGACCAGAAAACGGAAGGGTTCCCGGCCGAAGCTGGACAGCGCAAACCCCGCAGTAACAAATTGACAGAAAAGACTGCTGACCAGATCCTTTTTCAGCCGTTTCAAGGAGGCCGCCTGAACCAGATTGTCTGTGTTCATTTCCGGGGCATCGGCACGGACAGTGCGGTAGATGTAAAACATTTCAAAGGCACAGACGAATTCCCAGCTGTAATTTGCTGCCAGCCCACGGGCTTCCTCCGGCGGCTCCCAATTGTGCTCCAACCCCTTGACCTTGGGTTCTAAGCGGTAACGGACTTTCTGGGGCACCGCGGGGACGAACCGGAGAAAGCTGCTGCCGAAGGGGCTTTTCTTGTCCAGCAGCAGTCCTTCTTTCGCCATGTCTTCCAGCCAGCTCTCCACACCCTCGATATCATAGGCAGGGCAGGGGAGCATACGGTGAACTTTTTTGACCTTATCCTTCATGGAAATTGCCTCCTTCCGCATCCAGAACGCATTGCTTC
>CAYRPL010000386.1:0-1045 GCA_964426045.1 uncultured Alistipes sp.
CGGAAACCGGGATATGGAACAGCTTTTTCAGCACCAGCGGCGGGATATCCATACCGCCGGTGGAAGCGCCGCCCCGCATGACCATACCCAGGGAAAGTCCCACGCCCATTCCGGCAAACAGGGCGTTCAGCAGAAGATCGTCGGTAATGCGGATGTCCCCCAGCACCCGGTTCAGCACTTCCAGGGCGATGGGATAGAACAGGGAAGAGAATACGGTGGTCAGGGCGAATTGCTTTCCCAGAACCCACCAGCCCAGGCACAGCATGGCGATATTGAAGCAGAAGATAAACTCCGTAAGGGGAAGCCCGGTGAGCCGGTTTACCACCAGCGCAATACCCGTTGTTCCGCAGCTGATCAGATTGGCAGGCAGAAGGAACAGCTTCACAGACAGGGCATAGAGCAGATTGCCGAAAATCAGCAAAATCAGAGACAGAAGCTTCTTTTGGTTGGCAGTCATAAGGGAACATCCTTTCAATAAAAAACACGCCTGTAAGGATTTTCCCTAACAGACGTGGATCAAGGCTTGCGCCTAATACCTTAATACTATACCCCCAATTCCCAAAAACGTCAAGGGAGAAAAAACTTTCCCCGGGGGAAGGCGGCAGTCTGTCGTTTGAAAGACCACGTAACCGTTCCTGCGTTCCTTTTGCAGGATGCTGCCATTTCGCATCCGCTTCGCGCAGAACCTTCACACCTCGTTTACATTTCCTCTATTTACTTTTCCTCCAATCGATGCTATAATTTACGGATAGAACGGGAAAGGAGGCGACGCTTTGCGCCATTATCTTGAAGAATTAAAGGATTTTACCAAAAAGGGCGATATGGTCCTGCTTATTTTGTGTCTGATCGTTTCCGGTTTTGGCCTGGTATGCATCGCCAGTTCCACCTCTGCCGATAAATTCGAAAGCAATTTCCAGTATCTGGCCATTCAGACCCTGTCCATCGGTCTGGGCGTTGTGCTGTATGCTATGGTATCCTCCATCGACCTGGATCTGCTGTCGGAGCATCGGGGCGCCATGGTGTTCTTCAATACCCTCCTGCTTCT
>CAYRPL010000387.1:0-1036 GCA_964426045.1 uncultured Alistipes sp.
AAGCGGTGCAGTCCTATTTGCACCCTTTCCGCCGGCGCGGCAAAGTACACCGCCGATCCGCTGGAGAATATGGACGAGATCTACCAGCGTGCGGAGAATATGCTGAGTCTGGCAAAGCAGCAGGGAAAAAATGTGCTGCTGTTCTTCTCTCAGGCGGTTTTTGAGCGGCAGCTGAGTATGCTGGACCTGCAGGCAGAGCTGAAAGACAGCGTTGCTAACGGTTTCCAGGGCTTTTTCCTGACCTACCAACCCCAGATCAATTGCAAAAGCTATGAGATCTTTGGCGCGGAGGCACTGCTTCGCTTCCAGTCCCCCAACCGCGGGCTGGTTCGTCCCGACGAATTTATGCCGATCCTGGAAAAGACCGGTATGATTATCGAAGTCGGTGCCTGGGTGCTGGAAACCGCCCTGAACCAGTGCCGGCAGTGGCGCGAGCAGCTCCCGGATCTGCACATCAGTGTCAACGTATCCTACATTCAGCTGCGGGAGAAGGATGTGGCAGAGCGGTTCCTGTCCATCGTGGAGCGTTCCGGTATCCCCGGAAGCGCCATCACGCTGGAAGTGACGGAGAGTATGCAGCTGCAGGATTTCCAGCGGTATAATAAGATCTTTTATAAACTGGAAAAGCATGGAATCCAGATCGCCATTGACGATTTTGGTACCGGCTATTCCAGCCTCAGCTACTTAAAGCGTATCGCCATCGATGAAATCAAGATCGACCGGTGCTTCGTTTCCCGCATCCAGCACAGCGCCTACAATTACCGCCTCCTCAGCAATATGATCGAGCTGGCCCGCAGCGCGCAGATCCGGGTATGCTGCGAGGGCGTGGAGACGGAACAGGAGCTTTCTGTCCTGATGGAGCTGAGCCCCGATCTGGTACAGGGGTATCTCTTCGCCAAGCCCTATGACGTCGAGCAGTTTGCTGAGCGTTATATTACCCCCGGCAGTGACGCATACAGCCAGTGCCGGAAGCAGGAGGCTTACTACCGCGCCAAGGGAACGCCCCATACCGAAAGCATGGAGCGTACAGCCCAGG
>CAYRPL010000388.1:0-1035 GCA_964426045.1 uncultured Alistipes sp.
CATCGAATTAACTCTTAGATTTTTTGCATATCATTATTATTTTAACGAATATACGGGAAACTTAAAAACATTTTTGGACGAAACATGCGAAAAACTTAATTTGACATGGAAAGATAAAGAGGCTGAAATCAGAGAGGTCTTCTCGTCGTTTGAAAAAACGATTGAGTTTTGTTATGAAATAATGGGTACGAAATCGCCATTCAGCAGATATGAGGTCGGCGAAAGTGCAAATAGATTTAATAGATCTATTTTTGAATTGTTCACGTTCTATTTTTCCGACGAAAGTGTTCAAGACGTTGTAAGGGCAAACAGGGAACGCTTTATATCGTTATTCATAGCAATGAACGATGATACGGAATTTGTAAATGCCGTAAGTGGTTCAACTAAAGAAATGGGAAATTTAATTACCAGATTCGATAAGTTCTTTGATATAATTAGTTCCTTAGAACATGATGTTGAGTTTAAAATACCTAAACTTGAAAGCATTGATGGCAAGGTAGTCGTTTCGATTGTTTCTTGTTGAGGTATGCTTCTATGGAAAAGAAAAAATTTGAAGTTAAATACCGTCAGTTAGTTTCTCGAATAGAAAAAATTAAAGAGCATTTTGATTTTCAGCCTGGAATCAATGGGTTAACGCCTCTGCAAAACGACAAAGTGAGAGGTGTGTTGCTATTGTGTCATGCTGAATTCGAGAGTTACATAGAAAGTTTGGCTTTGTTATTAATAAATGATGCTAAGGAAAAATGGGATAGGACTCATAGAGCAAATTACAATTTGTCTTCCTTACTTGTTTGCTCGACAGTAGATGCGAAAGAAACCGTCGAAACGAAAGTTAATAAAATGGTTGTAGACTATAAGAATCAAATAACCAAAAACAATCACGGGATAAGAGAACATAATATAAAAGGTATCTATGAACCGTTAGGTTATTGCATAGATGATTTTGATAGTGCGTTTATTGCAACGCTTGACTCGTTAGGTCAAGATAGAGGGGAAGTTGCACATTCTTCTGCCAGAACATCAACCATGTATGAT
>CAYRPL010000389.1:0-1034 GCA_964426045.1 uncultured Alistipes sp.
CAGAACCCAAACCGGCTGGTCTTCGCGCTGGTATCCAGCTCCAGGGTATCGTAGTAGCTGTAATAGAACTTGTCGCCGCTGGTCAGACCATCCAGAATTTCCACGTTTTCCCCGTCGGAAATTCCCGTTTTGACCTCCACAGGCACGGCAGGCTCCCCGGTCTCCTCGTCCAGAGCGGTGTAGACCACCGTCTTCTCCCGGACCTCATTCAGCGCCGCCACAGGAATGGTCAGCACCTCCATTTTGGTGTACAGAGGAATGGACGCCGTAGCGCTCATACCGGCCAGCATATCCTCGCCCTTCTCCATGGTCAGCTCCACGGTGAACTTGCTGTTGCCGCCGCTGTTGGTTCCGCTAATGGCCACATCCGTGACCTCCGCTTCAAAGGTCTGTCCCTTCAGGGCAGTGATCTTCACCTGGGCCACCTGACCCTCGGACACCTTGGCAATGTCATGCTCGTCCAGAGTGATGGTCAGCTTCATAGCCTCCTGGTTGGTGACGGTCATCAGCACCTCCCCTTCCAGGTCAAACAGCTCATATTCCTCCTGGGTCGTCATGCCGCTGCTGTAACCGCTCATTCCGCCCATACCGGACATTCCCGAAGAGCCGCCCATGCTGCCGGTCAAACCGCCCAGAATTCCGGACAGATCGCCGCTCATTCCGCCGCTGGTGTCGCCATCCGTTCCGGGAACGACAGACTCAGAAGGCACCTCAGGCTCCGCCTTGACCGCCGTGACCATTTCTATGAAAGCCCCGGTGCTGTCATACAGGATCACCACAATGTCTCCCACGGTATACAGGCTCACATCCTCCGCGGGATACAGGATATTGGAAGAGAGCATCAGCTCCGTATCGGTGTTGACCTGTCTCAGATCCCACCCTTCCTCTGTCTGTGTCACAGGGTAGGGGGTCTGATTCATGGACAGGATCAGGCCGTTGACGCCCACAGTGGTGACCCGTCCGGCATAGCCGATGAAGGTGGTCCCCACGATCTCCGGCTGCGTGCCCTCCGGCACCGCCTCTGCCGGAGCAGT
>CAYRPL010000390.1:0-1032 GCA_964426045.1 uncultured Alistipes sp.
CTATTTTAAACAGTTCCTGCAGATAATCATAGGGCACAAATTTCTCATTTCTACACAACTGCAGGATAGTATACTTATCTGCATACATCTTATCCACAGTCTCCCCGGGCTGCAGCACTACATCATTCAAGTCAAAATCCTGACGGAACAACCATACATCCCGGAAGAAGTCTGATTTTCGATGGTTCATAACCATTCTCCCTCTTTCAGGATCCAACTCAAGTCCTGTTTCTTCCCTAACCTCCCGCAGCGCCGCGGTAAGACTGCTGTCTCCTGCCAAAGCAGAACCGCCTGTGGATTCCCACATATTCGGAAATCCCTTATTGGGACTTCGTTTTGTCAGAAGAAATTCTCCGTTGGCATTCTGCATCCAAATATGAACAACCAGATGATATTCTCCCCGCCCTAGCGGGTCTCCTCTACGATGCAGTTTTCCCGTGCGGTTTCTGTTCCCATCATAAACATCCCACAGTTCGTCCGCACTGCTTTGCAAATTCCTCCAGCCCTGGATCTTCTCAAAAAGTTTTGGCAGGATATCGGGATATGTAGGATTCTCCAGAAATTTGTCTGTCAGCAACACCTCTGCCATCTCGGATCCTTCCGGAATATTCCTGAGGACCTCAATTTCCGCAAAGTAGAGCATCCCATATTTCGTTTCTCCATTCTTTGTCACGCTGTATACGCAGACTGGGTTTAGCTTCGCTTTTTCCGCTCCGGTTTCTTCCCATAATTCTCTTGCCGCAGCTTCGTCAACACTCTCCCCTGCTTCCCGGTGGCCACCCGGCATGTCCCAAGTGCTGCGCTCCCGATGCCGTGAAAACACCCATTGATCATGAAACCGCGCCGCCGCAACAACGAATTTGAGCAAGCTGTCATCTACTTCCTGCGCTGAATAAAATCTCACTTCCGTCATACATCCGCCTCCCGAACTTCTGTTCGTTAATTATATCACAGCTTATGAAAGATGCAATATATATTTTATGGGATGGCAGAAAGACGGCCTGCTTACGCAGGCCGTCTTTCTCATGTCTT
>CAYRPL010000391.1:0-1031 GCA_964426045.1 uncultured Alistipes sp.
CCCTTTGGTCGGACAGACGGGGTATTATAGCACGGCTTTTTCGTTTTGGCAATCCTTTTTTTGCGAATTTTGGGAGCAAGATGCTTTATTTCTGAAAAATCCATTGTTCTGCGCCGTTATCCCGGATCAGGGTGTTGGCAGGACCGTATTTTCTCAGCTGCCGCAGCAGGTGTACATCGGAACGGCAGCCCAGGAGGTGGAAGGTCAGAAGGAGGCCTGCCAGGAGGGCGGTTCCGTGTTTCAGGAGGAGGGCGGCGATCCCCCATGCGCCGAACGCAATGGAAAATACCACCAGAGGTCCCGCGGTGCAGGCGACGGCGGTGGGGTGGGAGACGTAGCCTTCGGGGAGGCTGCAATTGGCGCCGGTTTTGGTAAACCGGATCGTTACATTCCGGCCCGTGGCAGCTTTGTAGATAAGGCCGTGGACCAGTTCGTGGAGGGTGAGATAGGGATAGATGGCGGCGGCGAACAGCAGGAGGGTCAGGGCGGCCTGACACAGGGCCGGGGGGACCCGGAGACAGCCAAGGATGGTGAAGGCAATTCCGGGGCAGGTGGCTTTCAGGTCGGAAAGGAAGCTGGTGGGTGCATCCTCAAAAGATATCCGCGCAATTTCGCGATAGTCTTTGGGAAGCGTGGGTGTGTATTTAAGCATATGGATGGTCCTTTCTGGGGTGAGGACGGAGCGGCATCCGTATATTTTGGGGCGCACAATAGACATAACTGCGTCGGCGGGGTCATGACCCCGCCCTACAGAAAGTGGCTAAAAATACAGCTCGGCGGCCATGTTGCCGTGGACGTACCAGCAGACGGCTTTTCTTACGAATTCCTCGGTGACGCCGAAGCGGTCGGCAAGATCCCAGACTTCGGTGCAGCCTTCTGCTACGGCTTCGTCCAGATCGTCCACCGGGATCAGGGTCTGGACGGCCCATTTGTCGGCCCGGTTTTCGTGGCGCTGGCGGCAGTCGATGGCGGCGTGGATGTTGTAAAAGCTTCCGGTGACACAGTGGCCCAGCTCGTGTCCCAGGTGGACA
>CAYRPL010000392.1:0-1031 GCA_964426045.1 uncultured Alistipes sp.
GGTGGCTTCCGCAGCATCTCTCAGCTCCGGGGTGTGGCCGTCGGCGCAGGGGACTGACTCCACGGTTACGGTAAAGGTATCGGTATAGCCCAGGACGGAGACGGTGACGGTCTGGGAGCCGGACTTGCTGGGATCGTAGCCGGTACAGTATTCACTGAGGATGGGCAAATAGCACTCGCCATAGGCGCTGCTGGTGAGGACGGCGTAAATACCCAGGGAGGAAAGGCTGGTTCCCTGCTCCACGGTCAGGCTGCCGGGAAGGACCAGATGGAAGTCGGTGTACCTTGAGCCGCTCTTGAACAGCTGTACCCAGCCGGAGCTCTGATAGCCCACACCCATATGGGCATAGTTGCTGGAAAGCATATTTTGGCGGTGGCCGCTGCTGTTCATCCATCCGGCAGTGACGTGCTTGGGAGAGGCGTAGCCGGAGGCGATATTCTCGCCGCAGGTGCCCGCGCTCAGGCCGACCTCAGCGAATACGGTGAAGCATCTGGTGCCGTCGGGGCGGGTGTGAGAGAAATGTTCCAGGATCTCAGCGGCACGGATGTCGCAGGCTTGCTGGATCTTGCTGAAAGAGGTAACGGGGGACAGACCTGCGTAATAGCGCATGGTGTTGGTCAGGGCAAGAACACCCCATTCGTAATCACTTAGGGGAATATTGCCGCCGGGGTAGCCATAGACGGCGGGAATGGTCAGGCTGCCGCAGTGGGAGCATTGGGTGGTAAAGAAATCGTCGCGGGCGTAGAAGTAGATGCCGCCGCTTAAGTCATGGGAGGTGGCAGCGGAAGCAGGGAGGGGGAACAGCCCCAGGGTCAGGACCAGGGCCAGGAGCAGGGAGAACAGACGGAACGTTCTATGGTTCATGGGGATCTCCTTTCGGTTATGGGGATTGGATATCGCATAATATCAGTATAGCCTGAAAGAAAGGCGATGTCAATTGAAGTCTTGCGGCTATGGTGATCCGGTGCGTGAAATGGAATTGGGTTTTTTGTCAAAAATATGTCGCATGCTACATTTTTGTATTGAACTGT
>CAYRPL010000393.1:0-1030 GCA_964426045.1 uncultured Alistipes sp.
ACCTCCTTGTTGTATTCACGCTTTCGCGTGTAACAACATTTTACCGACAGGAAATACACTGTACAACCAGTGCGACGAGGGTGGACAGCACCGCCGACGACACTGTTCAGCTTGCAGCGACGGCACTGTTCAACTTGAGCGGCCGAGGTGTTCAATCTGGTGCGCCGTACTCAGCCAGACAGACCACTCGGGAAAGGCAGCTGTCTCAATCCTCCAGCGTGGCTTGGAATTTGCGCTGCCGGTATTAGGGCTTCTTGATTCGGCTACACCATTCTTGGAAATTGCTGGACTACTGGTATTGGGTGCAATCGCAATAAATGAATATGCCGATCGCACTAGGGAAGAATCCATAACAAATAATGGGGTTGCAGTTTTTTCTGAGATACAGCCAAATGCTTTTTATGGTGCCGATATTGTTGGTGATTCAACTGGAGAAAAAATCTGGAGAATACGGACAGGTCCAATGGATTATGAAACAGCTATTGCTTGGGTTAATACGGTTTCTGCGAATGGAACATACGGAAGAAATGCTTCTTGGGGACTATATACACAAAACCAAAGTGACGCAGCACAAATGGCAATGACCCTAGGTGGTATTGGTCCGTGTCTTCACGAGAATCGCATCAATGAATATCCTCATTATCATGTCTTTGGAATGATTCTATTTGGTCAGTATAAGCATTTCCATGTATGGTTTGGCAATATTTACACGGGGTGAACGAAATGGGTATATATAAGTTCTTTGATACCGACACAACAGGCCGCGAAGAATATGATATCGCCGGAGAAGACTATCGGAATCTGCTAAAAACTTGCTTTCGGTACAGTGCATCTTTCTCCGTACTTCTCTCGCCCAGCTATGAAGACCAGCTTCATGCATGGGAGCCATTCAGAATCCCAACAACTCAATATGTTAACGATGTATATCGATATTATTGTTTAGGAGCTTCTCTTTTTTTCTTCCATATAGATCGCTATGAAGTCAGACACTACAAATCGGATCATTGTTTGCAACAATTGATTCTACTGC
>CAYRPL010000394.1:0-1029 GCA_964426045.1 uncultured Alistipes sp.
CCAAAGCCGGTATATTCCTGGGGCAGCACGTCCAGAGAATAGGTACGGTCAACAGCGCCAAGCTCATGGGGATTTCCGGAAAAACCACGGTCAGCATAATCCAGCAGATAGGACATATCGGTTTCATCGATTCTGCTGCCATAGTATGTATGTAAAAGATAACCATGCTTATCCGCCTTCATCTGATAGGAAGTGTTCCGGGTATGAATGGTAATCACATTATTTTCCTTGTTATGAATAATAGCCATTTTGTCTTCTCCTGCAAAAAAGCGGGCAAGAGGCAACGCTCTTGCCCGCTACGGGGATTTTTAGAAACGAATCAGTTGTACCACAGATCCATACGAGCATTATACTGCTCGGTGATGTATTCTTCGCATTCTGCCAGACCGGCATTTTCCATTTCTGCGATCATAGCGGCAAACACGCTTGCAGCTTCGTCTGCGTTGGCCGCGTTGATAACCTTGGAGTAATACTGCGTATAAACGTCATTGATCTTCTGCCACTTCAGGCCCAGCGTCGTGCTGCCTGCGGGCTCCAGGTTGGCATAATCAGCGGTGTCCCAACGGTCGGACTCGCCGAATGCCTTGTTGGCAAACTCAGCGGTGGCAGACAGTTCATACTTGGTGGACAGGTCATAGGGAGTGCCGTCAGAGCCGTAACCGTTCTTGATGAACCAGGTCCACTTACGAACGCCGGTATCATTGGAGGTCTTGTCAAACTCATTCTTCAGGCCGCTATACAGTTCCTCGGTGGGAACATGGGCGCCGTTCTCAGTGGTCCAATGCTCGCCTTCCAGGCCCCACAGCAGCAGATACTGGCCCTCTTCGCTTGCCAGATAGTTCATCAGCTTCATGGCAGCTTCGGGGTTCTTGCAGTTATCGGTAATGCCGATTGCGTCCCAGCCCAGAGTGGAGCGGCCGTTATAGGTGGTCTGGTCAGCAGTCAGATTGTCGGCAACAACCTTATAGCAGAAGAACTGAGCGTCTTCACCAACCGTTGCGGCCAGGGTGCTGTTGACACCGTCGGTAT
>CAYRPL010000395.1:0-1024 GCA_964426045.1 uncultured Alistipes sp.
AGGGCGTGCTCTATGGCCGCACGGTGGTATATGCTGCCGGCGCGGGCCCCCGGCAATTGGGTGTGCCCGGTGAACGGGAAATGGCAGGCAAAGGCGTTGCCTACTGTGCCGCCTGCGATGGGATGTTCTTCCGGGGCAAGGCTGTTGCGGTGGTGGGCGGCGGTAATTCTGCCGTGGCGGACGCGCTGATCCTCAGCCGGGTGGCAAAACGGGTCATTATCGTTCACCGCAGGGATACCCTGCGGGCCACCAAGGTCTACCATAAACCTCTGCTCCAGGCGGAAAATGTAGAATTTGTGTGGAACAGCGTGGTGACGGAAATTCTGGCAGAGGGCAAAGTCACCGGCCTGCGGGTGAAAAACACCATCACCGGGCAGGAACAGGTAATTTCCTGCGACGGCGTGTTTGTCAGCGTGGGCAGAAAGCCGGCAACGGAACTGGTGGCCGGCCAGCTTGCTTTGGATGAAAGCGGTTATATTGTGGCAGGGGAGTCCGCCGAAACCAATTTGCCCGGCGTTTATGCTGTGGGCGATGTTCGTGCCAAGGAGCTGCGCCAGATCGTGACCGCCGTGGCCGACGGCGCTATGGCTGCCCACAGCGCGGAAGCCTTTCTGGCTTCATTATCATGATATAAGGAGGTACCGTTATGATTTTTGACGGTTGTCAGGGAAAACCCCGGGCCCCTACTATTTTGGAAAAGGAATGCCCCCAATGCGGTGCAGTCATTGAAATGTTCTCCATCGACACCCAGATGGCTTGCGAGAAATGCGGTTTTGTAGCCTATAACGACAGCCTGAGCTGTGTTCAGTGGTGCCGCTACGCCAAGGCGTGCGTGGGCGAGGAAATGTATGTCCATATGATGGAAATTGCTGCCCGGCAAAAGCGGGAAAGGGGAGGTGCCGCATGAAGCGCAGGATTATCACCATCGACGAAGAAAAATGCAACGGCTGCGGCCTGTGCGCCGATGCCTGCCATGAGGGCGCGATCGGCATGGCGGATGGCAAGGCAAAGCTGCTGCGGGAAG
>CAYRPL010000396.1:0-1023 GCA_964426045.1 uncultured Alistipes sp.
TGGAAGCGTCGGAATTTGTGGTCACCATGCTGGTGGCGAATCTGGCTTCCATCCCCATGCAGGACGGGGCGATTCCTCTTTATTCGGGTCTGGTGCCGATTTTGACGGTACTGGGACTGGAGCTGGTTTTGTCGGGGGTGATCCTGCGAAGTGTATTTATGCGGCAGTTTTTTTGCGGAAAACCGGTGATCTTGATTGATAACGGAAAAATCGTGCAGGAGAATCTTCGAAAAACGCGGGTGACACTGGATGAATTGACGGGGCATCTGCGGGAGAAAGATGTACTGGATATAAGGGCAGTACAGTATGCGATTCTGGAAACTGACGGGAATCTGTCTGTTTTTCCCTTTCCCAAGGAAAAACCCGCCTCTGCCAAGGAAGCCTGCATCCATACCCGCAAGCAGTTTTTGCCCACCACCATCATTGAAGACGGGTATCTTTCCAGAGAAAATCTGAAAAAAGCGGGCAAAAACGATGCCTGGCTCACCAAAATCCTTATGGAACAGGGGGCAGAGGTGCATAATACCTTCCTGCTGACGGTGGACGAGGGGGATCATGTGGTCTGGTTGGGGAGGGAGCTTACGTGAAGCGGTGCTGGTTTGGAGTTGTGCTGCTGGTGGTTTTGCTGGCTGCCAGCCTGGTGGTGAGCTGGGCTATGGGCAGTATCCATAAGCCCATTTCCGCGGACTTACAGCGGGCAGCCGAGGAAGCTCTGCTGGGGGATCTGACCCAGGCCCGTTCCCTGGCGGTGAAGGCCAAGGCCGGGTGGAAAAAATGGGAGCATTTCCGGGCCTGCTTCGCCGACCACACTCCCATGGAGGAGATCGGCGCGGGCTTTGCGGAGCTGGAGATCTACGGAGCGGCGGGAGAGGACGCTGCTTTTGCCGCAAAAAGTTCGGAATTGGCGGAACAGGGAAAAGCCGTGGGAGAGGCACACGGACTGGTTTGGTGGGCTTTGGTTGAAAGGCTTCCCCCACGGGTTCTGGCCGCTGTAAGCGGCTGGCCATGTTCTCCTGAGTTCGT
>CAYRPL010000397.1:0-1023 GCA_964426045.1 uncultured Alistipes sp.
CGGAAGCAATATCGTTGCCCAAACCTCCGTTGAGCTGAAACCACTGGTGGAAAACTATCTTCAAAAATACCCAGTCGAGCATTGCTTCGAAACACCTCATCTGCATGCATTGGACGAAATGCTGGAACCCTATGGATTAAAAGTCTGTTTCATGGCAGAATACTTTTTGCCAGATGTTGCACAACTGAAGGCACTGGAATGTGGTTATGAACTTCGGGTTCTTCACCCTGAGAATTTCAGTCATCTATATAGACCTGAGTGGAGCAATGCCCTATGTGCACAGCGTAAGGAATTGGATGTTCTGGCTGTGGGTGCATATGACGGTGAAAAACTGATTGGCTTGGCCGGATGTTCTGCAGACTGTGAAACCATGTACCAAATCGGAATCGATGTGCTGCCTGAATACCGACGTCAAGGAATTGCGGCAGCATTGACCAGCCGTTTGGCAATAGAAATTTTAAACCTTGGAAAAGTCCCCTTTTACTGCGCTGCCTGGTGCAATTTGAAGTCTGTGAGAAATGCGATCACATCTGGCTTTCGCCCCGCCTGGATGGAAATTACAGCAAGAGAGCAATCACTGATCGATTCCATGAACCACCCTGAACAAAGGAGTCCGTTATAATGAAATATCCCTGTCTTGTGCTTGACCACGATGACACCGTGGTTCAAAGTGAGAAAACCATTGGATATCCCTTTTTCTGCTACATACTGGACCAATTCCGGCCCGGAGAGAAAATCTCTCTGGAAGATTACGTTTTGGATTGTCATAATCTGGGTTTTGCGGAAATGTGCCGTCAGCGGTGGCAATTTACCCCCCAGGAACTGGTGGATGAATATCGAGGCTGGATGGATTATGTGAAGACCCATATTCCTGACGCTTTCCCCGGCATCGGAGAAGTTATCCGCCGGCAGAAGGAGGCAGGCGGGCTGATCTGCGTGGTATCCCATTCCAGCGAAGAAAATATCACCAGGGACTATGCAGTCCATTTCGGCGTTCAGCCGGATGCCATCTACGGCTGGGAT
>CAYRPL010000398.1:0-1019 GCA_964426045.1 uncultured Alistipes sp.
AGCGAGCGCAGCGAGTCGAAGGATCTTTTGTACCGCAGTGAAGATTACCGAAAAGATCCTTCGACTACGCTTCACTTCGTTACGCTTCGCACAGGATGACACATCATTATTTTTCACGTGAAAAAAACAGCTGTGTTTACAGCTGTTTTTTATTCGGTTAATCCCAAGAGCCAGTCCGAAGAAATATTGTAGAATCTGCAAAGGGTAATTACATGTCGGATGGGGATTTCGTTTTGTCCATTTTCGTACTTGCAGTATTGCTGCTGCGTTGTGCCAAGAAGTGCAGCTATTTCGGCTTGACTGTGATTGTTTTTCTTTCTGATTTTTCGTAAATTCTGTACAACAATATCCATAGTCTTCACCTCAATTTTTCTAATTTATTTTACACCTTATTTTATGTATTAACAAACATCCAATAAGGTGTTAATATAATCATAACATCTTATTAGATGTTATGATTTGAGGTGATTGATATGGATTCCTGGAAAGGTTATATTTATAAGAATATTAAATATATCAGAAAATTCTACGGTCTTTCTCCGAAGGAAATGTCAGACATCATGGGCATCAGTCAATCCACCCTCCGGCGGATCGAGCAAGGAAATTCCAGTGTCCGGATCTATGGTAAGACCCTTTGTCTGTTTTGTGATCATTTTCATATGTCTACAGATGTTGTCATTCTTTTTGACCTGGAAGCCATGTCTGCTGATCCTGCTGATTATCCGCCATTGTAAATTCTGATGGGGGGAGAACGATTGCTCGCCTCTTTGAAAATGTTTCACGTGAAAAAAGGAGGACCATTGGTCCTCCTTCTTATCATGTTTAGATAACGTAATCGGGCTTTTCGTACTTGTAGATCAAGGGATTCTGCTTCTCAATCTCGTTGAAGATAGCGATCTGAGCCTTGATGTGTTCGGGCTTCATGAACAGCTCAGCACCGTTGACCAGGGTCTCGTACCAGGCGTGGTAGAAACGGTTGGTGCACTTGCCGAAGGCATTCCAGACGTCAGCCTGCAGGG
>CAYRPL010000399.1:0-1012 GCA_964426045.1 uncultured Alistipes sp.
CGATCTCAACCCAGCCCGTATCCAGAAAGCCCTCTTCGTTCTGGTGGTAGGCGATGCCGTCCACCTGGAAGAAGCCCTGGATCCGCTGACCGTTCTCCAGGTAATAGACACGGCCGTCCTCACTGTACCAGCCGGTGACATCGTCAGCTTCGGTCCAGCCGGCATAGAGGGTGATTTTGCCGTCCAGAATGTAGCTGTCATCCACTTTTTCGCCGGATTCTGTATACCAGCCGTTAAACACATAGCCTTCTCGTGTCGCCACAGGCAGATTGCTCAGGGGCTGGCCCAGGGTCATTTCCGCGGCATTGAGCTGGGTGGTGCCGCCGCAGGCGTCAAAGGTGACGCTGGCGGTCTCGCCCTTCTGCTCCACTACCTGGAAATCGGACAGCCACAGCTTAATGGTCCGCCATTCGGTCTGCAGCTGGCCGTCGGCATAGTAGTGGTTCTGGGCTACAACAGCCAATTCGTAATGGTAGTTACCCAGCTCCAGCAGCTTGAAGCTCAGCCGCTTGGCCACGGTGGACTTATAAAGGGAATAGGCATTGTCCAGCACAGTGTCGTTGGTGGTCATCATATGGGCCATGCCTTCCTCTGTGGACAGATAGACCTGAGCACGGACGGAGACCAGAGAAACATATGTAGCAGACAGTGTGCCCTTAATATTGAAGCCGCTGCCCTCAGTCAGCACCGTGGGCGCACTTACAGAGCTGATGGTCACATCGTCATAGCGGGTGGATTGAACCACAGTATCGTCAGCCCGGACATAGCCGATCTGGGCATCCTCTACCATATACCAGAATTCGCCCTCGGTGTTGCGGTACATGCCGACAACGCTCAGACGCTCGCCAACCTGCAGCTGGCGCTGGGCCTGGGAACGGTCGTCCACCTCTGTGGTGCAGGGGGCGGAATAGATGGTGGTTTCGGTGGTTGCGGAAGCGTAGAGGTAAGCGCTGTAGAATTCGCATTCCTCTTCGTAGGTCTTCAGACCGAAGTGGATCAGCCCCTCATACGT
>CAYRPL010000400.1:0-1009 GCA_964426045.1 uncultured Alistipes sp.
ACCCAGATCGACATGATGCGCAAGGAAGCCTTCGAAGCCCTGGAAAGCGCCGATGTGATCATCGCCAAGGGCATGGCCAACTGCGAAACCATGCACGGCTGCGGCTATAACGTCTACTATGCCTTCCTGGTAAAATGTCAGCGCTTCGTAGACCGGTTCGGAAAGCCCATGTTCACGCCGATGCTGGTGAAAGAGAAGTGAAGTTCTGCCTGCGGCAGAGTGAAGCACGCACAGCGTGTGAAGTATTTGCTCCGCAAACGAGAAGCCGCTTGCGCTGTTTTGGTGTCCCTTCGGGACATTTTGAATTCAAATAACAAAATGCCGTTCTTACGAACGGCATTTTATTTTTACCTTAACGTTTCCAAAGGAAACACTTCACGCGCGAAGCGCACTTAACAGCGAAGCTGCTTCACTCTGCCGCAGGCAGAACTTCACTTAGCTTCGCGCAGGATTCCCGTTCGATCAGTTCCGTATGCAGCAGGAAGGTACTCAACCGTACCCCCTCCATCTGGCTGGACAGGGCGCAGTAGGCGCTTTTGCCGATCTCCGTCCGGTTCTGACGGATGGAGGTCATGGGCGGGGTAGTGTGCTCGCAAAGGGGCAGGTCATCGAAGCCCAGGATGCTCACGTCCTCCGGCACCCGGATGTCATGCTCATGGCAATGCTCCAAAATGTGGCTTGCCAGCATGTCGTGGCTGCAGATGATGGCGGTGCAGCCCAGCTCCATCAGCTCCGGCAGATGCTTCTCCATGCCCACGGCATTTTGGTAGGAGGCCTTTGCCAGCTCCTGACCGCAGGGCAGACCGTTGTCCCGCAGGGCATTGAAAAAAGCGTGGTAGCGCTGCTGATAGACATAGGCGCCCAGAGCGCTGCTTAAGTAACCGATTTTCCGGTGGCCCAGCTTTTTCAGATACTGGATGCCCAGATACATACCCTCAGAATTGTCCGCGCCTACATAGGTCACGTTGGGATTGCAGTTGACCAGATTGTCGTAGAGGACGGTGGGAGT
>CAYRPL010000401.1:0-1006 GCA_964426045.1 uncultured Alistipes sp.
TCCAGACATTCAAGATTTGGAAGAGACGGGAGTGTTCTCTAAAACAACCTATGTAAAGGATTCTATAACTACAGAAGTGCAAGGTGAAGATGATGCAAATCACACCAAGCATTTAATGGATAGCAAGAAGGTTGAGACTGTTGTTGGAGACGATAAAAGCTCTATGGTAATGGATCAAGAAAAGATTCACCTAAAGCACAATAAGGCTGAAACTATTCTTGACGAAGAACAACACACCTCCCAGTTCGGCAATTCAAAAGTTAAAATTGAAGACGGTACGGTTTATGTCGGCAGCGATTCCGGTACTGACGATGCAGTCCTTGGTGTAGAATTGGCTAATATTTTATCGGAAATGTTGGGGTATATCGGGCAGATTATGACACCTACAATGATGGGACCACAACCTCCGGCAAATGTTGCCAGCTTTATATCGTTAAAGGCAAAGATTGATTCATTCAAGTCTGCTCATAGTGGATTCTTAACTAAGAAAGTGCAAATACAGAAATAATGGCTGAAGCAAAACTTAACTTTGATGAAGAGGCATTAGATAAAAGTACCGGCTTGTATGATTTGTATAGTCGGTTCTATGAAGGTATGCGAACCGCAAACCTTAGTGATGCTCCAGACTATGTTACCAATCCACCGCTCACCAGCGATGGTGAAATTGATACTAATGCTATAAAAGAAGGATTAGAAGCACATTCTACAATCCTCATGAAAAACTCCGCTTACATGATGGCAAATGCTATTATGTCATCTGTAAGTGGTGGTGGCTCCGGTGGCTCTGCCGGGATAGGTTTTTTATCTCGTTCTGGTGATTCAATGACTGGTGCGTTAGGTGCATTATACGGATTTCAAGCCGGTAGTAATAATCAGTTGATATTTGAAACACTCATCAACTCTGATAATAAAAACACAGCTCGAATTTATGGCTATTTGATAGTGGATAATGACACCACCATTTCCGGTCAACTTAATTTGGGCAATAATGGCATTTATTTTTCAA
>CAYRPL010000402.1:0-1004 GCA_964426045.1 uncultured Alistipes sp.
CCGTAACCACGGCTCCCAAGCCCGAGGGTTTGATGTGGCGCGTAGTCATCTCCGAGCCGACGGTCGTAGCACCCTCCTCAAGGTGGGGAGCCACAGCCAGCATGGCGGCATTCTCCATCAGCGCCACCATGGCGGGGGTGGCAAATACGGGCATATCGCCCGAGCCCATCTTCAGGGCCGTGTTCTCGGCATCAACCGTGGTTGAGCTCTGTGCGGTCAAACCTTTCTCCAACATAAAATTCCGATTCTATATGCGTTTTCTGACAAAATTTCGTTACCTTTGCGTTACGACGGCAAAGATAAAACTTTTTGCGATGAAACGTGCACTCCTACTCCTGATTTTCTTCTCAGTGACGCTCTCGACCCTCTGCGAGGCGGCCCCCCAAAAGCGTGCACGTCGCCCCCGAGGTCGTGATTACCGCTTTCAGACCTGGAGCCTCGACGAGCGGGGCGACAGTATCCCCCACATCTACTCCTACCCTATCTACGTCTACTCCAAGGGGATTGATACCCGCAAATGGCGTCGCTTGGTGGCAGCCGTCAAGGCGGTCTATCCCGTGGCACAGCTCGCCCGCGAAAAGATGGCCGAGATGGAGGCCGAATTGGCGCAGCTCCCCACCAAAAAGGCTCAAAAAGAGTATATCAAAGGGATTTACGACGAGATAAAGGCCGAGTACACCCCCATCCTCAAGAAGATGACCCGCACCCAGGGCCGGGTGCTGCTCAAGCTCATTGACCGCGAAACCGACCACACCGCCTACGAAATCCTTCGCGAATTTCGCGGCAGCTTTATCGCCGGCTTCTGGCAGACCATTGGCAAAGTCTTTGGCCACGACCTGAAAGACGACTACGACAAAACGGGCGAAGACAGAATGATAGAACAAATTGTCGTCTACTACGAAGCGGGTTTAATTTGATGTGATAAGGGGGCATTTGCGTCCTATCCCTTGCGAGCCCCGAATGGAACATACGCATAGTATGCCCCATCCGGGGCTCACTTCAAG
>CAYRPL010000403.1:0-1004 GCA_964426045.1 uncultured Alistipes sp.
AACCTGACGGGCAAGCTGAAAAAGAACATACTGCGAATTGCTACTTCCTTTGTTTTTTGGTCGGCATTGTATGCGTCCATATCCTATTTTACCAAAGAAACAACCCTCAGCGAAACAATCGAAGCTTTTTTCATCGGGCATTTTCACTTATGGTATCTTTATATCATTTTTGGTCTTTATCTGGCAGTACCCATCCTGAGGAAAGTGACGGAGTCGGAGAGTGTAACGAAATATTTTCTGATTCTGTCGCTGGTATTTTCCTCTCTGATCCCGCAGATAGCAGACATTATCGGCGTACTGTCCGATGCCGGACAAGCTCTTGTTGTGGATATGCTGGATCAGCTTGACCTTACAACCGTTTCGATGCATGCGTTCTATTTCGTCCTGGGATACTATTTGTGCAACACAGAAATCGCCCCCAAATGGAGAACGTGGATTTACCTGCTGGGCATTGCCGGTGCGCTGGCCACATTCATCCTGACATCAGCCATATCCCTGTTGAAACAGACCCCCTGGGAATTTTTCCTCAAGAACGATTCTGCCAATGTAATTTGTATGAGCGCAGCGATTTTTGTATATGCAAAATATCACTTTTCTTTCCGCGGCATGTCGGAAAAAGCAATTGCACTGCTGCAAACGTTATCAAAATACAGCTTTGGCGCATACCTGGTCCATATGCTGGTACTTGATTTGTTGGAAAACGTATTTCATCTTCATACAATGTCATTTCATCCCCTGTTATCCGTGCCGGTAATCTGGCTGATCACCTTCTGTGCGTCCTTTGCAATTTCCGGAATCCTGAACCATACTCCTGTTCTGAAAAAGTACATTGTTTAGTTCTATTTAAAAAGCGCTCCCCGGTATCACACGATACCGGGGAGTTTTCTCAAAATTACAGAACGGCGAAGCCATGAGGAAGAAGGTGCCGTCCTTGGCTTTCCTCAGGGAAGCTGATACGAGTTTTTGATAAAACGGCCCAAGCCGTTTTATCAGGCTGCTTTCTC
>CAYRPL010000404.1:0-1001 GCA_964426045.1 uncultured Alistipes sp.
GGGAAAAGGTCGCGGAGCTTGAGAAACGAATGCGCAGCGCGCGCAAGGATGTTGACCGGCTGGAGGGCCGCAGTCTTGCCGCGTTTTTCTACCATGCGCTGGGCAAAATGGACGAGAAGCTGGACGAAGAACGCCGGGAGTTCTACGCTGCCCGGGTCAAGTATGACGCCGCCGCCCGGGAGCTGGAGGCCATTGAGCAGGACATCGAATCCACGGAAGAGGATCTTGCAGACCTGGCTGACTGTGAAGAGCGCTACACCAAAGCCCTGGAGGCAAAACGCCTTGCCATTGAAACCGCCGGAACCGACCTTTCCGGGGAACTGCTGCAAAAAGAGCAGGAGCTTACCTTACTGCATTCTCAGGAGCGTGAGCTGGAGGAAGCCATCGCGGCGGGAACCACAGTCCTGCGCACAGCCAGCGACGTACTGAACAGCCTGCGCAACGTAGAGAGCCTAAGCTATCTGGACCGTTTCGGTAAAAATGCCCTGGCGGATCTTGCCAAACACGAGACCTGGGACGAAGCCCAGAAGATGGTAGAGCAGCTTCAGATCCATCTGCAGCAGTTCAACAAGGAACTGCTGGATGTGGACATCCGGGAAGCCATGCAGGTAAACATCGACCGGATGCTGAAATTCTCCGATTCCTTCTTCGATGACCTGCTCACTGAAGAAACCGGCCCGGAGCAGCTTCACCAGTCCCACACCCAGGTAAACCACGCCCTGGACCTGATCCTGGGCATTCTGAGACAGCTGCAAACCAAGCTGGAAGAAGTCCGCCACCACCAAACCCGCGCAAAGCAGGAAGTGGACTCCCTGATTCTCAGCATCGAAGTATAATACGAATTCCTGATAAAATGGCCAAATGCCATTTTATCGTGCCATAAAAATGGCACGCCGCTTACAGCGGCAAGAAACCGTATTGACTTCGTTTTTGCGGCCAGGCCGCTGGCTGCTGAGAAAGCAGCCTGATAAAACGGCTTGGGCTGTTTTATCAAAAACTCG
>CAYRPL010000405.1:0-1001 GCA_964426045.1 uncultured Alistipes sp.
CCACCGTCACCAGCGCATCCATGGCCCGCCTCCTTCACGATCCGCCCAACCCGCCGTCCGTAGCCGGAAAGCGAAAACTGTTCCTCATAGCTCTGCCTGCAATTGCGGGAGATGTCCGAATAAAGCTCTTCCTTTTTCAGAAGTTCCAGCGCATCTCGGAGGGAATCCCCTTCCTTTTCCACCACAAAACCCGTTTCTCCGCAGGTAATGTACTCCTCCCATTTTCCCCCGGGCCGGGCCACGATCACAGGCTTTCCAAAGCACATGGCCTGCAGCAGCACCGTCTCCCCAGCGGCCACCCTTCCGTCCAGAATGGGGATCACCACCACCCGGCAGTCCCGAAAAAATTCCAGAGTCTTTTCTCCCCAAACATCCTTAAAAATCCGGATATTCCCCGGAATATCCTCCCTTTTCAGCTCATCGCAGACGATCCGCACAGAATATTCCGTCCCACCCAGGGCATTTATCAGAAAATCCCAGTCCCGGTTGCTCCTGCCGACGGACAGGACAAACTCTCCGCTTTGCGCTTTCTTTTCCACCCGGTCCCGAACATCCTCAACCCCAAAGGGTACAAATCGAAACCTTTCCGGAGGTTCTCCAAACATTTCCGCACAATATCCGCAGTGATCCTTCGAGCAGCAGGTGAACAGGTCCACATAGCCGCTTTTGATGACAAAACGCATAAAGATAAAGTATATTTTTCCAATTATCCCCTTTTTCTCCCGGTAGGTCAGATTTTTTACCATCAGAAAATTCCGCTTTTTCACCCGAAATACCCGGCACCAAAAGGCAAAGCACAGCCCATAAAAGGCCTGCCACCCCACGATGCAGCCGTATTTGCGCCGACGAAGAAAAATGGAGAAGGAGAAAAGAAAATATTTGACATACCGCAGCCCGTTCCGCCAAAATCCGGTTCTCCCCTCATTGGCCCGGCACACCGCGGTTTCCCACAAAAATCCCGTTTCTTCCTCCAGCCCCTGCCGGTATCCCTCCATCTCCTC
>CAYRPL010000406.1:0-1001 GCA_964426045.1 uncultured Alistipes sp.
GGCGAAGCTCGAAGAATCTTTGCGCCGCTGGCGCAATATGCGGCCTTTGGCCGCTTGCCTCCTTCGCTTTGCTAAGAAGAAAGCGCAATCCGGATGCACGCCCTGCAATGTTTCATTTTCAATTTTCCATGAAAAGGACCGTTGGGGAAGTCGGTCTCTACAGTAAAAATGTATAAGGGCCCTAAAAGAGTGTACTGTATGTACAATGTGTAAGGGCCTGAAGCTGGACAGGGCAAAAAAACGCGCCCCTGCGGATTGCAGGGGCGCGCTTACTTAGAACAGCAGCATAGCAATGGCGCCAATGACTGCTGCCACGATGCCGATCACAGGGAACAAGCATCCGCTGCAGCCATAGGGTCTGCGCCGGGGATAGGGTCTGTGCCCCCAGCCATAGCGACCGAAGCCGCCCATGGGCGGTCTGTGGGGGGCAGGGCGATGCCCGCCGAAACCACCCGGACCACCGGGACCTCCTCTGTGTCCGCCACCGGGACCGCCAAAACCGCCGGGACCACCTCTGTGTCCGCCACCGGGACCACCAAAACCGCCGCCGCGACCACCCGGGCCACCGCCACCAGGACCTGGCATAACGCATTCCTCCTTTGTATCATTTGATGGGTGAATTATATCACAGTTTCCGGAAAAAATAAAGTATTTTTTTATGCGAGTAAGTGGTGGTTCACTTTGTTGGTGTCTTTGCGGATGATGGCGTATATGATGAGCCATACCACAACGTAGCCGGCCACAAATACGCAGGTGAAGACCAGGATGGGCGTGATACCATCGGCGATCCATCCGTTGCACAGATAGATCATCAGATAGTCCAAATACAGCACGATGCCGTGGATCAGCAGTGCCGGAAACAGCGCCAGCTTTTCAATTTGGTATACCATGGTTACGCCACCGGCCAAAAAGGCCATCAGCGTGATGGTTAAAATGCCCCTGCAAACCTCCCAGGGTGTCAGGGTTTCGACTGTGCCGGTGGCACCCAAAATGCCGTAAAT